>JAAUSV010000471.1 GCA_012032525.1 Leptolyngbyaceae cyanobacterium SL_7_1 | reverse complement strand
ACCGACAAACTATGCTCAAAGCAATGCTCAAACTCCGTCCCCTTCGGCGGAAGCGATCGTAAGCCAAGGGTTGCAACATATTCAGCAAGGCAGATTAAATGCCGCGATCGCTGCATTTCGCCAAGCGGCTCAGCTTGAACCTCGGTTGGCTGCGGCTCACTACAACTTGGGGCTAGCCCTCCGCCAGCAAGGACAACTGCAACCAGCAGCCTCGGCATTTTACCAAGCGACGCAGGCATGAACCTCGAGTTTCGCTCTCGCCTATGCCAATTTAGGTGCAGCCTTGCTTGAAGGTAGCAATCTTAACCAAGCGCGGGACTATCTCCAGCGGGCAGTGGAGCTTGATCCCCGGCTGGGCTTAGCACACTACAATCTTGGCTTGGTGTTGGAGCAACAACAGGCTTACGATGCGGCTGCGATCGCCTTCAAAAAAGCTGCCGAAATCAATCCCAACACCGCCGAACCTATTTATCACTTGGGGTTAGTGCATCTCCAGCAAAATAAGCAAGCCGAAGCCTACGCCAAATTTCAGCAAGCAGTGCAAATCAATCCTAAATATGCAGAGGCGCACTATAACCTTGGCTCTATCTTGTTCAAACAAAATAAATTGGATGAGGCGTTAGGCGCATTTCGGAAATCGGCAGAGGCGAACTCAAATTACGCAAACGCTTACTATGGAGCAGGTCTGGTATTTCTCAAGCAAGGAAAAATCAAGGACGCGCAGACCGTTTTGAACTATGCCAAAGAGTTGTATGCCAAGCAAGGCAACCCAGAATGGGCTAGCAAAGCTGCTCAGCACTTGCAGCAAGCGAGTTTGAAACAAAACTAGCCCGAAAGGGTAAACGCTGATAGATGGATGAATCAGAGAGCCTTTCTAATGAGATAATAAGCTACTCCAAATTTCCCATCAAACCGATTAGATGGCATGACGACACCCAATTTAACAAAAACACTTTGCCCCTATTGTGGGGTCGGCTGTGGGTTAGAAGTGCTTGCTGCGGAGCCATCTGCAACCACCACCAACTCAGATCATCCCCTTGGTTCGTCTTGGAAAGTGCGGGCATCGCGCTCACCCATCTAGTCAGGGATGGTGTGTGTGAAAGGGCAACCATAACAGAGGCGATCGACAAAGACCGTCTCTTGTATCCGATGATGCGCGAATCGTTGGATATGCCCTTTCGGCGTGTCACTTGGCAAGTCGCTCTAGACGCTATTATTCACCAGATGCAAACCATCCTGAGTACCCAAGGTGCCGATGGCATTTGTATGTATGGCTCTGGGCAAATGCAAACTGAAGACTATTACGTTGCTCAAAAATTGCTCAAAGGGTTCTTGGGCACGAATAATTTTGACTCCAACTCCCGATTATGCATGTCCTCTGCCGTTTCAGGTTATGTCCAAAGTCTGGGTTCAGATGGTCCACCCTGCTGCTACGAGGATCTGGACTTAACTGACTGCGCCTTTTTGATCGGTACGAACACTGCTGAATGTCATCCGATTATCTATAACCGTTTTCATAAGCATCACAAGAAAAATCCCAGTGTCAAACTCATCGTGGTTGATCCCCGACGGACTCCGACGGCGGAAGATGCCGATTTGCACCTCGCGATTCAACCGGGCACCGATATCGATTTGCTGAATGGCATCGCCCACTTGTTGCACCAATGGGACAAGCTGGATGACTCCTTTATTCAAAATCACACTGCTAACTTTGCCGCCTTTAGCGATGTTATTCAGCAGTACCCCCCTGCCGTAGTTGCGGAACGGTGTGGTATCGCGATCGCGGACCTAGAAACCGCTGCCCGGTGGTGGGCAGAATCAAAACGGGTTCTGTCCCTGTGGTCTATGGGCATTAATCAGTCGAGCGAAGGCACCGCCAAAAGTTCGCAGCGTGATCAACCTGCATTTGATGACGGGGCAAATTGGTAAACCCGGAAGCGGACCTTTTTCCCTTACCGGACAACCTAACGCCATGGGGGGGCGGGAAGTTGGGGGGTTGTGCAATCTGCTTCCCGGCTATCGGCATGTCAAATTTCCTCATCAACGAGCCGAAGTTGAGCAGTTTTGGGGTGTTCCAGCAGGGCGTATTTCTGAAAAATGGGGGCGCACGGCTTGGGAGATTGTCACGGGTCTAGAAACGGGGGATGTGGGCATGTTGTGGGTTGTGGCAACTAATCCCGCCGTTAGTTTACCGGATTTAGAACGCACTAAAGCGGCTCTCCAGCGATCGCCGTTTACTGTCTTGCAAGATGCCTACTATCCCACGGAAACCTCCGCGTTTGCCCATGTGTTACTGCCTGCCGCTCAATGGGGCGAAAAAACAGGCACGATGACGAACTCTGAGCGCGTCGTTACTCTTTGCGAAGCCTTTCGCCCCCCCGTGGGTGAAGCCAAGCCGGATTGGGAAATTATCGTCGAGGTTGGTCGCCGTTTGGGGTTTGCCGAGTATTTTCCCTTCACCACTTCTGCCGAAGTGTACGCTGAATATGTGCAAATGACTCAAGGGCGGGTGTGCGATATGTCTGGCTTGAGCCACGATCGCCTACGACAAAACGGACCGATCCAGTGGCCCTATCCTGTGTTGGCAGCCGCTTCCCTAGAAGCAGATTTAATCGAATCGAGTATGGCAGGAGAAACCAGAGGTTCAGAACACGCCACCGGCGAAGGGAACCGAGAGTTTCACCCCTCAACGACCTCCCATCCCTCCGATGCCGCGTCTCTTCCTCGCCGCCTCTACACGGATCATCGCTTTGCCACGGCTGATGGGCGCGCCCAGTTCAGTGCCTACCATTCCCGTGGACTGGCAGAACCACCCCACCCCGACTATCCCTTCGTGCTAACCACCGGGCGATTGTATGGGCATTGGCATACCCAAACTCGCACCGGGCGGATCGACAAAATTTGCCAAATGCATCCTTCACCTTTCATTGAGCTACACCCCCGCGATGCGGAATTGCTGGGGATTGTTGAAGGGGACTGGGTTGTGGTGCGATCGCAGCGTGGATCTGCCCAATTTCCAGCGACCTTAACTCGGTCGATCGCCCGCCGCACCGCCTTTATACCAATGCATTGGGGCGCGCTCTGGGCAGATCAAGCCGAAGCCAATGCGTTGACCCATCCCCACGCCTGCCCCGATTCTAAACAGCTGAACTGAAAGCCTGTGCTGTCCAAATTCTGCCGCTTGCCGAGGGCGATCGCCTACATGCTACTCCTCAGGATCAAATCCTTGCACCAAGGCTCAGCGATGCTCCAGAGGTTATTTG
>JAAUSV010000040.1 GCA_012032525.1 Leptolyngbyaceae cyanobacterium SL_7_1 | reverse complement strand
ACTGATTCGATCCCAAATATGCAATTCCGAAGATTCGGGAGGTCTATCCATGGATCATCAATCCAACGGGTTGAAGCTACGATTTACTAGCCCGATCGAGTTAGAACGAGGGCGGATCGACTGACAAGCAATAGGTAATGCCCATTGCTTTAAACTTTCGATCGCTCTGCCCGGCGTCGTCGCAACCATTTGTCTAACTCAAACAACAGATAGAGCAATAGAGAGGATAGCAGAATCACCGTCCACTCACCACCACCGATCGCCGCCGTTCTGAAAATCCGATTCATCAACGGAGCGTAGGTAAACAACAACTGAGCAACCGTCATGATCACCACTCCAAGCCACAGCAACGGATTAGAGAAAATCCCCAGCTCAAACATCGAAACTCGCAGCGATCGACAGGCAAACAGCAGAAAAATTTCTCCAAAGACAATTGTATTCACGGCAGCCGTCCGCGCGGTGGCGACGGTTTCATTGTCAACTCGCTCTAGCCCATACACGGTGAAGGCAGCCGCGCACAGGAAAATCCCCACCCACAACACCCGCTGCACCGACGATCGCTTCAACAACGGCGTTCGAGGTGGGCGGGGAGACCGCTGCATCAACCCTGGCTCCTTGACTTCAAACGCTAGCATCGTCCCCAAAAATACGACCGTGGTGGTGTTGACCCACAACACTTGCAGGGGCAACACGGGGAGGGGCACATTAAAAAACAGAGAAACCAAAATAATCAATCCCAAGCTGGCATTGGTGGGCAACGTCCAGACGATGAATTTTAGGATGTTATCGTAGACTCCGCGTCCTTCCTCCACCGCCGCCGCGATCGTGGCAAAGTTGTCATCCGTCAACACCATATCCGCCGCTTCCTTTGCCACTTCGGTGCCCGTAATCCCCATGGCAATGCCAATATCGGATTGGCGCAGGGCAGGACCGTCATTCACCCCATCCCCCGTCATCGCCACCACATGCCCCCGTGCCTGCAAAGCTTTCACCAAGCGCAATTTTTGTTCTGGTGCAACCCGTGCAAACACTGGAGTGCGATCGGCAACCCCAATCAATTCCTGATCGGACAGGGCTTCGATCTCTCTGCCGCTGATGGCGATCGTTTTGCCATACGTCCCCTCCGTGCCCGCCAGCCCAATCTTGCGACCGATGGCGGCGGCAGTCCCCACATGATCCCCTGTGATCATCTTCACCTTAATTCCCGCCCGCTGACAGGCACGCACGGCGTCGATCGCCTCCGTCCGCGCCGGGTCGATCATCCCCTGTAGCCCGATAAAGGTTAACCCTTGAGCGACGGAATCGTGGGTAATATCCCCTAGGTCAGGGGCAACACTGGCGCAGGCAAAGGCAAGCACCCGCAAACCCTTAGCTGCCATTTCATCCACCTCTCGGTGGATAGCGCTTTCATCCACCTCAGTCCGTTGATCAGCCGATTGGTAAACGTTGTGGCACCGGGGAAGAATCGCTTCGGCTGAGCCTTTGACATAGACCAACCTCGGCGTTCCCTCTCCCCCGTGCAGTGTTGCCATGTATTGGTGTTCCGATTCAAAGGGAATCGTGTCCATCCGAGGATAGGCTTGCTCTTCGATCGAGCGATCGAGTCCTGCTTTTCGTGCCACGGTGATCAGGGCGGCTTCCGTAGGGTCGCCCTCGATCCTCCAGCCTTCGTGGGTGGCATTGAGGCGAGAATCGTTGCACAGCAATCCTGCCCGCAAGCATTCAACCAAAGCCGGATGATCCTTGGGTTGGATTTCGGCGTCTGCTTGAGTGAGGATGCCTTCGGGCGCGTAGCCAATTCCTGATACAGCAAAGGTTTCTCCCTCCGCGTAGATCTCCTGCACCGTCATTTCGTTTTGAGTCAAGGTGCCTGTTTTGTCGGAGCAAATCACCGTAGTGCTCCCCAAGGTTTCCACAGCGGGCAATTTGCGAATGATGGCGTGGCGCTGTGCCATCCGAGCTACCCCGATCGCCAGGGTAATCGTCACCGCCGCGGGCAGTCCTCGGGGATCGCTCCCACCGCCAACGCCACCACCGAGAGAAACGTCTCTTCTAAGGAATATTGACGGATCAAGCCCGCCACCAGTGCCAACCCTCCCAAAGCCAGGATGACATTCATCAACCCTAAACTGAATTGCTTGATCTGTTGGGTTAAGGGCGTTGTCAGATCATCGGTGGAATTGAGCAATTCGTTAATTTGTCCAATCTGGGTTTTGTCGCCGATCGCCACTACCACCCCCGTCGCTGTCCCATAGGTGACGAGCGTTGTGGAATACGCCATATTTACCCGATCAGCAAGCAGGGTATCGGGATCGAGTTGGTCAAGCGATTGCTTTTCCACCGAGGTCGATTCCCCGGTCAAGGACGACTCCGCCACTTGTAGATCGCGGCTGCGTACCAATCGCAGGTCGGCGGGCACTTTGTCCCCCGATTGCAGAAACACAATATCCCCCGGAACCAGTTCCGTCGCTCGGATTTGCTGCTTTTGACCTTCGCGCAACACCGTGGCATCGCTCTGCATTCCCTGAAGCAATGCCTCCATTGCCTTTGCCGCCTTCACTTCCTGAATAAAACCAATAAAGGCGTTGATCAAAACCACGGCAATGATCACCCCCATCTCCACCCAATCGTTTAGCAGGGCAGTGATGGCGGCAGACGCTAGCAAAATGTAGACCAGCGGTTGATTGAATTGTTCTAAAAAACAATAATCGCGCCTTTGCCTTCCTTGGGAGTCAGCGCGTTTGCGCCACAGCGCTGCTGACGATCGCCAACTTCCGATAAACCCAATCCCTGATCAAGATCGGTTTCGAGGGTGCTGAGGGCGTTGGCAATAGACATCTGATGCCAGGGTTGCGATTGCATGGGTAGATTCCTGTGCGGGTAGGGCTTGGCTGGAAAATCATTCTAATCAAAAAGGCGAATGCACAACGATCGCGATCGCTACACGAGGGTTAGCATCGCTGATTAATTGCCCGGCTGACAATAGCCAAGCTTAGACGCTAGCGGCTATTTGGTTTTTTCGCGTCTATCTGAAGAAGGAACAATCCTTGATGGTGAGGCGATCGCTGAGATAGCGTCCAGTTGAGATAGCGTCCAGTTCACAGAACGTTTACTCATAATTGGCGATCGCCGGACGCTGATCATGCCAAGGATGGGCAGCTTCCAAATGGGCTGCCAGGGTCAAGATGGTGCTTTCCGCCCCTGGACGACCAATCAACTGCACGCCGAGCGGCACTCCGTTGTCAGCAAATCCACCGGGTAGGTTCACCACGGGTTGCCCGGTGGCGTTAAAGGGTGGGCAGGGCGCAATCCACTGAATAATTTTTTCTAGGGTTTGGCTGGGTCGCAGCGTTGCCCATTCGCCCACGCGAATCGCGGGGTGCAGGTAGGTGGGCAACACCAGCACATCCACGGCATCGAGCTGAGTGACAATCTTGCGGGCGATCGTTCCCAGTTGCATCAGCGCCCGCCCATAGGCTCCACTGGTGCGTCGCCGCGATCGCCACAACAACCAACGGTTTAGCTTGCTCAATAAAAACCAGGGCACTCCCACGTCCGTTGCCGCTTGCCAGATCAGGGTAAATGGCTCAATCAATTCACCAAAATCCAACTCGATCGGTTCCACGGTGTGCCCTAGCTGTTCAATCCGCCACACCATCTGCACCACCGCTTCTGCGCAAACCGGATCGGCCGCTCCCATGGGGGCGATCGCGGTCGCAAAACCCACTCGCAAGGGCGCTAAAGCTTGAGTTGTCGCATCAAGAAACGATGTTTGGGGCGGCGGCAACCAGTAGGGATCGCCCAAAAGATACCCCGACATCACATCCAACAGGGCAGCCGCATCTGCTACTGTGCGGGCGATCGGTCCCTCGGTTGCCAAGCCACTGAGTTTTTCACCAAAGGGCGCATGGGATACCCGCCCCCGCGAGGGTTTAATTCCCACCAACCCACAACACGCCGCCGGTCCCCGGATTGAGCCACCCCCGTCTGATCCTTGGGCGATCGCACACAACCCCGCCGCCACCGCTGCCGCTGCCCCTCCACTAGAGCCACCGGGCGTGTAGTCGGGGTTCCAGGGATTACGAGCAGGCGGAAATCCTTTTGGTTCGGTGTAGGGAGTAGAACCGAGTTCCGCCGTTGCCGTTTTGCCGAGCACAACGAATCCTGCCTGTTGTAACCGTTCGATGTTGCCATCGGTTTCTGTTGCCAAGCGATTGCGCAACACCCCCACCCCATAACTACAGGGCACTCCCGCCACTCGACAGAGATCTTTAATGGAAATAGGAATTCCAAAAAACTGAGGCAGGTCGTTCAGGCTTGCCTGCTGTCGATGTTGGGAAACGAGGTCGGTTTTGGTTTTGGCATCCTCCAAGGCTGACTCTGCCATCACCCAGAAATAGCTACCCAGTAGGGGATTTAGAGTTTCAATTCGATCGAGATATAGGTGGGTCAGCTCCAACGGAGAAATCTCGCCCTGTCGGATCAGTCGGGCTTGGTCGAGGGCAGGAGTAAAGGCAAGATCAACAGAGTTCATGCAATTAGCAAGGGTGAAGGAATCCTCCCTTCCACTCTACAGTGAGAGTCCTCTCCCCCTTGCCCATCGACATCCAGTTTCAAAAGAGACCGATCGCCCATCGCCAACGCCTACTGGGTCATGGCACTGCCGATCGCCACTGCCTGCGCCTCTGGAAAGGCACACTCCACCGTCACCTTGATGTTGCACCCCGCTGTGCCCGTGGCGATGTAGGGCACCCCGCCAACGCCGCTGACATTCACCCCAAACTCCAGTGTCACCTTCTTGACTTCGCTCAATCCGGCATCCCGAAAGGCATTGAGGGTGAACTGAGTATAGGCTTTGATCGTGGTTTCGATCGCCCGAAAACTTTGTGCCATCGCCTGGCTGGGATTACCAAATCCGCCCTTGGCTCCGCCCCGCTGCACTTCGCCATTCTCGTTTGGATAGCCGTTTTGGCTGGGTGGGGCGGTGATGGTGTCGATCGCCTCCATGTAAATTACTGTATTATCGTCAATTTGGATCGGTTGAAGCTGATGCATATCCCGTTAATTCTCCGCTGGTGAATCAAATCCCTCCACCATGCCCCGATCGCCGACAAACGCCAAGGGGGGAACCACCCTTACTCCTCAACCCGATACCCCAGTTCCGCTAGCTGAGTGCGCGACTGTCGCCACTTTTCCTGAACTTTGACAAACAGTTCCAGATAGACCTTGCCCATCACCAGCTTCTGGATCTGTTCCCGCGCCGCCGTGCCGATCGCCTTGAGCATACTGCCCTGTTTGCCAATCAGAATGCCCTTTTGGGACGATCGCTCCACATGAATTGTCGCCAAAATTCGGGTAATATCTACGTCTTCGTCTACCCGATCGATGGCGATCGCCACTGAATGGGGCACTTCATCGTGGGTCAGCAGCAAAATTTGCTCGCGAATCAACTCGCCCATAATGAATCGCTCCGGCTGATCCGTCACCAAGCTGGGTGGGTAGTAATAGGGTCCTGTTTCTAGCCGCGCCAGTAGCGATTGCAAAAGCGGATCGACGCCCTCCCCGGTCAGAGCCGAAAATTTGGCGATCGCCCAGCCACGCTCCTGTGCCATTGTCCGATAGGATTGATCGATCGCCGCTGTGTCGGCAACGGCTTGATCACTTTTATTGATACCGAGAATGATCGGGGTTTGGGTGGTGGTCAGCAACTCGGCAATGAAGCGATCGCCGCCGCCCACGATCGTGGTTCCATCCACCACAAACAGCAACACATCCACAGACTGGATGGCAATCCGAGCATTTTGCACCAACACTCGTCCTAGCTGGTGGTGGGGCTTGTGAATTCCCGGTGTATCGACAAAGATCAGTTGTCCCTCCGGACGAGTTAGGATGCCCTGCAAGCGATTGCGCGTTGTCTGCGCCACAGGCGAGGTGATGGCAATCTTTTGCCCCACCAATTGGTTCATCAGCGTGGATTTGCCTACGTTGGGACGCCCAATAATGCCGACAAAGCCGGATTTGAAATCCGGGGGAGCGACAGGAATCAGCACATCGTCGTCTGTTAATAAGGAGGAAAATGAGGCTGGATTTGCCCCATTGGCAAGAAAGGAATCAGAGAGGTCAGAGTGCATGGTAATCGAGCGATCGCCTAATATTTTCGCTCTTGCGGTTGGAATAGGGTGATAGTGACAGGACGATAGCGCAGGTCAATCCCTGCTGGGGAATAGTACGCCATCGTATGTCGCAGGGCAGTGGTGTCATCGCGATCGGGATAATCTTCGCGGCAGTGAGCACCCCGGCTTTCTTGACGGTGCAACGCACTGGTGAGGATGACTTCTCCCACAATCAGCAAACTTCTTAACTCTAACGCCTCAACCACCTCACTGTTCCACACTTTGCCCTTGTCATCCAGATAGATCTGCTGCGCCTGTTGTTGGATCTGGTGCAGCTTCTCCAACCCTTCCTGCATCAACGATTCGTTGCGAAACACGCCACAGTAATCGGTCATGCAATCTTGAAACGCCTGCCGAATTTCGTTGATCCGGTAAGTCCCCGATTGATCGAGTAGGGATTGGAGAGTTTGGTGGGCTTGGGTGAGATAGGCAGCCTCATCGATCTCCGGGAGTTTACGGGTTTGCACGTATTGGGCGATCGTTCGTCCGGTGCGTCTGCCATAAACCACACATTCAAGTAGGGAATTGCTGCCCAAACGGTTAGCGCCATGCACCGACACACACGCCGTTTCCCCGGCTGCAAAGAAGCTCTCCACCAAGCCATCCACGCCGCTACGCACCTGTCCATCGGTGTTGACTGGGATGCCTCCCATCGAGTAGTGCACCGTGGGACGCACGGGAATCGGTTGGTGCACCGCATCAATCCCCACCAGCCGATGCGCCTCCTCCCAACAAAAGGGGACACGGCTCATGATCTTTTCCTTGCCCATGTGACGCAGGTCTAAATAGACAAAGGCTCCCCCCGCACTGCCATTGTCGTGAATCCCTCGTCCGGCACGGATTTCGCGGGTGATGGCGCGGGAGGTGATATCCCGTGGCGCCAACTCCATGCGGCTGGGCGCGTAGGCGGACATGAAGCGATCGCCCTCACTATTGACCAAATAGGCTCCCTCGCCCCGCACCGCCTCTGAGATCAGCACCCCCACCGGATACAAGCCTGTGGGGTGAAACTGGACAAACTCCATATCTTCCAGCGGCAAGCCTGCGATCGCCGTCATTGCCAAGCCATCACCAGTGGAGGCGTAGTCATTCGAGGTGGTGTTATAGACACGACCGTAACCGCCCGTGGCAAACATCACTGCCTTTGCCCGCACCACTTGCACCTGTCCATCCCGCAACCGATGCATCACCAATCCCTTAGCTTGTCCCTCCTCCAAAATCAGCCGCATGACATACCACTCGTCGTAGATCGTCACCCCATAGCGGCGTAGATTATTCACCAATTCATGTAAAATCGCGTGCCCAGTTTTATCTGCTGCATAGCAGGTACGGTTGTGGGAATGTCCCCCAAAGGCACGCTGGGCAATCCGTCCATCCGAGAGCCGCGAAAACAAAACCCCCATGTGTTCCAGATCGATTACCACATCCGGGGCTTCGCGGGTGAGAATCTCTACCGCATCTTGATCCGCCAGATAATCGGAGCCTTTCACCGTATCGAAGGCGTGGGCTTCCCAATTGTCGGCACTGTCTACGTTTTTAAGTGTGGCAGCGATTCCTCCCTGTGCAGCGACGGAGTGGGAGCGAATCGGATGGGTTTTGGCAACTACGGCGATGCGGAGGTTGGGGTCAATGCGGGCGATCTCCACGGCTGCCCGTGACCCGGCTAATCCACCACCCACAATCACGACATCATGCTCAATCATAATTTCTGCTAATCTTTACGGGAAACGTTCTCTCTCTATCCTGACTGATTAAAAAAGCTCCCCACCAAAAGGCAAGGAACTTCTTTAGAAATCAGATTAAGAATAGTAACAAATTATCAGATTGGGCGGTTAGCTTGCGGCTTGAATCGGACGCTGAGACGCAGCGGCTGCCGCAGTCGATCGCTTCTCCGTCGCCGGATCAACCACCGAAAACTCGATGTGATTAATCAACGTCGTCACAAAGGCAAACAGCAAAAAGGGTAATGAGAGCACTAAAATCAATCCGACGGTGGCTAGGGCATAGAGCGGACGACTGGCTCCCATCAATGCCAGTGCCGATGCCAAACTTAAGAAAATAACGATCAACCAGACCACAATCTGACCGTACACATCACCAAACGAGAGGGTGCAAACAAACCGATATTTCTGTGCGTTATTCATAAGTTCACCGCCAATAGCCTTAGGTTAATAGATTAAGGTGCTAGTAGAGGTTTGAACACCTAACCTCATACTTTTTTACGAGTCGCAATTTATCTTCATCTTGATCAATGCCAGCAAGTTACTAATTGCTAACTGCCAGTTGCCCCCATCCCATGCCTCACCGTTACCTCCTGTTCTACAAACCCTACAACGTCCTGACCCAGTTCACTCACCCAGGAGAAACTGGCTCGCCAGCAACAGGAGCGGAGGCGATCGCCCCTGCCCGCACGCTCAAACAATTTATCCCCATTGCCAACGTCTACCCCGTGGGGCGCTTGGATCAAGACAGCGAAGGCTTATTACTGTTGACCGACGATGGAGCCTTGCAGCATCGCCTGTCCGATCCCAAATTTCACCACCCCCGCACCTATTGGGTGCAGGTCGAACGCATCCCCAGCCAAGCAGATCTAAATCAATTGCGCCAGGGAGTCACGATTCGGGTGAATGGCAAGGACTATCGGACTCGCCCGATCGCCGCTCAGTTAATTCCAGAGCCAACCCTACCCCCCCGCGACCCACCGATTCGCTTTCGCAAAACCGTTCCCACCGCCTGGCTAGAGATCACTTTGACAGAGGGCAAAAACCGCCAAGTCCGCCGAATGACAGCGGCGATCGGGTTTCCCACCCTACGCTTGGTGCGAGTAGCGATCGCCCATTTGCGCCTCGAAGGACTATCGCCCGGTGAATGGCGCGACCTGACACCAGAGGAACGGCAACGCCTGCACAAAAATGTGTAAAGTTTTGGCTAAGCAAAATCCATTTTCAATCAAGATTCTAAGAATTTTTCATCGCTGCGATCGGGACAATCTCCCAAGTCAATCCTAAAACAGTTGATATCCCATTGCTTTGAAGGGTTGATGCCCATCAGCCGCACTCGCAAATATCGTGTAACCTTAACTCAAAAAGGATGGGTGGGAAGATATTGTGTCATTAGAATTAAACTAAGATCCGATTGCATCGGCACTTACAGAGGGAATCTAGGGAGGGAGTTTAGGAAGTCTGCATGCTCATCTGTCCCCAATGCCAATTTGAAAACCCAGATAGTAACAAGTTCTGCCAACAGTGTGGGACTTCCCTGACTGAAGTTGCCTGCCCCAGTTGCGAGGCAGCAGTGCCCACGAACGTGGAGTACTGCCCCTATTGTGGCGCTCCCAGTGGGGTTGTGTGGCGAGCGATCGTCTCAGAGGCAGCCATCCCAGGACCGTCTGGGGGTGCAGCTCGATCGATCAAATATCTCGATAGCGAACAACGCTATCAACTCCTCGATCCGCTTCCCGACTCACTCCCCGCCGAGGTGAGAGTGCTAGATTGCCAACCGTTACACCCCTCATCCCTAGCGCTGTTGTTTGACCAGTTGCTCACTGATGAGGTTGCCTCGCAAACCGTTTCAGCAGAGGCATTACTGGCGAAGGCAGCCTCCCCATCGACGGCTATTCCGGCGATCGCCCGACCCTATCTTGCTTTGCAGTCAGAGTTGCACACGGCGCTTCCCCAGATTCACGATGCCTGGGAAGAGGCTGGACAGGCGGTGGTATTACTGGAGAATCGCACCGATCTCCCTTCTCTAATGGAGGTTTGGGCAGATTCTGACCTGTTAACCTTGCAGATCCTGCATTGGATGCACGAAATGGCGGAGTTGTGGGTTTTGCTCGCACCCCAGCAATGCTGCCGTAGCTTGCTAGAACTCGACAACCTCAGGGTAGACGAAGACCAATTGTTGTGTCTTCAACGCCTGTACGCCGATGATCCGACCAAACCCACCCAACTCAAGGACCTAGGTCGGGTGTGGCGGTTGTTGTTTGAAATGTCCCAACGGACTCAATTGGGTGCCATTGCCCTCCTCTGCGCTGCCTTGGAAACAGGTGAGATTGCAGATGTGGAGAAACTGTACGATCGCCTAGAGTCGATCGCCCATCAATTTCAAAATAGTGACACCCCTTCCACCGAGCCGTTAGTCATGTTGCCTGAAGAAGCTAAATTAATTCCCCCCGATCTGTTGGGAAGTGAAGGTGATGGAATCGCCGCACCTCCCACCGTGGAGCCAGCTACCTCATCTCCATCACCCGACCCCACTGGAGACACCGCCCTGACGGGAGCGCCCATTAGCCCAACTCGCCTTGAAGCGAGCTTGTTAGAGGACGATACCGCCGGGGAAAGCGACGATGTGCCCACGGTGGTCTTGCCCATGAAACTGATCCACATTGAAGACGCTGGGCGGACAGATGTGGGACGACAGCGGGATCATAACGAAGACTTTTTTACCATCCAAACAGAGTTGTCTAAGTTGGAAGCTCCATCGGAGCGATCGCTGCGATTTCGTGGACTCTATATTCTGTGCGATGGTATGGGAGGGCACGCCGGGGGTGAGGTGGCAAGCAGCATGGCGGTGGATAGCCTCAGAGACTATTTCCACACCCATTGGACCGATCGGTTGCCCAGTGAAGACATGATTCGCGAGGCAATCCAATTTTCCAACAAGACCATCTACGACCTCAACCAAGAGAGCGATCGCTCTGGGGTGGGGCGGATGGGAACCACCCTGTTGATGGTGCTTGTCCAGGACACCCAACTGGCGATCGCCCACGTCGGTGACAGCCGCCTTTATCGCTTTAGTCGCCGTCGAGGGTTAGAACAAATTACCACCGATCACGAAGTTGGTCAGCGGGAGATACAACGGGGGGTTGAGGCGTCGATCGCCTATGCTCGTCCCGATGCCTATCAACTCACGCAGGCACTCGGTCCACGGGACGAAAACTATGTCCACCCCGATGTGCAGTTCCTCGAACTGAACGAAGACGCTCTGTTACTCCTCTGTTCGGACGGGCTTACCGACAACGACCTGCTGGAAACCCATTGCCAAACCCACATAGAACCACTGATCAGTTCCCAGGTCAACCTAGAACAGGGGGTTAGCCAACTGATTGATCTGGCAAACCAGTACAATGGGCATGACAATATTACCGCTGTCGTGATTCGAGCTAAGGTGCGCCCCAACCTTGAACTGCTCAAGCGCTAATCCAGTTCCACCTCTCCCGGAACCTGTTTCCCTCTCTAAAAACCGACGTTATGCCCTTAAAACCTGGCGATGATGCCCCCGATTTTAGTCTGCCCGATGCCAGTGGACAGCTCGTTCGCCTATCTGACCTTCGTGGTCAGCGGGTCGTTCTCTATTTCTACCCACGAGACAATACTCCAGGTGCACCAAGGAAGCCTGTGGGTTTCGTGATGCCTACCCAAACTACCAATCCGGCAATATGGTCGTATTGGGCATCAGCACTGACGATGCCAAAGCCCATACAAAATTCACCGAAAAGTTCAATTTGCCCTTTCCCTTGTTAACTGATACAGATGGCAGCGTGGCGGCAAGCTATGACAGTTACGGCTTGAAAAAGTTTATGGGCAAAGAGTACATGGGCGTCAGCCGTAACACGTTTATCATTGACCCAGACGGCAAGATTGAAAAAATTTACTTGAAAGTTAAACCTGAAAATCACGCGGCAGATATTCTGGCGGATCTGGCTACGCTGTAATCCTCTGGCGATCAGTGTTGAGGCTCCCAGCATGTAGGGATGGTGGGAGTCCAATTCCCTTGTCCATCTCATTTCTAGAATTTTTGTCTATGAAACGGTTATGGCACTTCTTTCAAGATGCCGTAGGACTGATCCTGCGTCATCCGGTGGCGGGCACGAGCATTATTCCAGTGTTGCCGGATGGACAGATTGTCTTAGTGCGACGACGGGATAGCGGGCGTTGGAGTCTGCCTGGTGGGATGGTGGATTGGGGAGAAGATATTCCTACCACCGTCAAACGGGAACTGCTCGAAGAAACCGGATTAGACCTGGTACACATCAACCGCTTGGTAGGGATCTATTCTGCCCCCGATCGCGATCCTCGGTTTCATACCATCTGCGTTGTAGTCGAAGCAAGTGTCACTGGCACCATTGCCATCACCGACACATTAGAAATTTTGGAAGTCAGCGCCTTTGACCCCTCAGAGATTCCCGTCGGCAGTCTATCCCACGATCACGATCGCCAAATCAAGGACTATTTTGCCGGATTGACGACTCTGGCATGATAAGTTGTCTTTAATAGAGTTTGTTTGATCGGTCAGTGGAATGGTGCTACCCGTTCGTAATGCTCGTATCCGGCTATCCCAAGGGCAACTGTTTTCCCGTGAAGTGGGACACGGTAGGGCGATCGTTTTTTTACACGGTTCATGGAGTGATGGCAGCGAGTGGTTGCCTGTGATGGAACAACTCGCTGATCAGTTCCATTGTCTTGCGCCCGATCTCTTGGGGTGTGGCGAGTCCGATCGCCTTACCCTCAACTATTCTGTCGATTCTCAGGTGGAGAGTCTGGCAGACTATCTAGAGGCATTAAAGCTACGCGATCTTCTCTTGGTGGGACGAGGCTAGGGGGATGGATTGCAGCCAGCTATGCCCTCCGCTATGGAACCCAAGCCAACGGATTGGTGCTGATGGGGGCAGAAGGAGTGAGAATTCCTGGTAAGCCCGATCGCTGGCGATGGGAACGCTGGCTGACGGCTCATCCCCCCCTGCTGGTTTGGCTATTGCAACTGCTGTTACCCATTGCCCAAGGGGTCGGGCAAGCCCCTCGGATTGATCGTGCCCTCCAGCGGCGCGAACAACTCAGGCGATCGCCCGCCGCCTGCCAGATCCTATTCCGACGTCGCCGAGTTGCCATTGAGTCGGAGGGATTAGACCAGCAACTGGCGTGGCTAAAACTACCCGTACTGCTCCTGCAAGCCGAGGACGATTCCTCGATCGCAGCCGGCTTAAACCAAGCCTATGCCGCTGCTCCTCGGTCCATCCATTCGCTCCATTGCAGGCGGCGAGGATTTTCTCCAAACCCATCCGGTGGAAGTAGCCCGTGAGATTGCGCGATTTCTGTGCCACGAGGTCGATCGGGACTGAGGGTGGTGACGGTTTTGACCAACTCCGCCAGTCGCATGTCCAACCGACTCTTTGGAACACACCACACTATTGTTGGCTGAGTTCTTGAATTTGTGTGTTGAAATAGCTAACGCGATAGTTCAACTCCTGCGCCAACTGCAAGGCTCGTCGAAATGCCCCGATCGCCTCATTGGTGCGTCCCAATTGCCGGAGCACCTGCCCAGTTTGGTCATGGGCATCCATAATCCCCACCGTGTTGTAGGACTGGCGCTCGACATCGACCAATAGTTGATAGACCACCAAGGCATCGTCTAATTGGTTCAACGAACGGTAGAGCGTTGCCAACCGTTGCAAGGCTTCGCTGGCAAACCCATATTGTTGGGTCGATCGAGAGACGGCAAAGGCTTCTTGGTAAGCACGGGCAGCGTCTTGGGGGCGGTTGATTGCCAAATAATTGTTGCCAATTTCCACCGCTACAAAGGGAATCGGCATAAAGTTTTGCTGTTGCTGATAAAGGCTGACCAAGGTTTGCTGGACGCCGATCGCCTGCTCATAGAGCTCGCCCGATTGGTACACGGTTGCCAATTGGCGCAAATATTCGATTTGTTTTTGCGTATCGCCCTCTGATTGTGCAATTTGTACTAGTTGCTGGTAGGCATCGGCGGAGGCAGGATAATTAAACCAGGCTAGGTGCAATTCTCCCAACGACAGCAAGGTGGCAGTTTCCGTAGCGCGATCGCCCTGTTGTCGGGATTGCAGCAACAGTTGGTTATAGAGGGCGACAGCGGGGTCGATCGCCCGCATCTTTTCATAGGCTTGAGCAATCAGCCGCAGTTGGTCAAAGTTAGGGCTAGGCTGTTGCAGTTGCACTTCCTGTTCGATCTGTTGCAGCCGCTCCGTAATCACCCGTACTTCGATCGTCTGATTTTCTTGCCATGCCACTTCCCCCACCCGACTGAGGGCTGGGATCTCCTCCTCAATCCCTAAAACCCGACGCAACCGCAGCTCCCGTAGCCAAATTTCCGTTGCCCCTGGCAGATCCCCTTGGCGAAACTGGGCTTCTGCTTGCAGCCGCAGTTCTTCGATCGCAGTTGTTAAAATTCGACGTTCCTGGGGGCTGAGGGGTCGATCGACGATGAGATTGGGCAGCAGCGGATCGGGTTCGGTCATCTCCAACGGGTTAGGAGGGAAGCTTTCTACCTCCTGCGATCGCACCGCCCCGGTCATGAGCAAGCCAACGATTAGCGGAGCCACCCACAGGCTGA
The DNA here is from genome assembly GCA_012032525.1 of Leptolyngbyaceae cyanobacterium SL_7_1. Taxonomy (GTDB): domain Bacteria; phylum Cyanobacteriota; class Cyanobacteriia; order Elainellales; family Elainellaceae; genus JAAUSV01. The sequence continues at coordinate 6,744 of JAAUSV010000040.1, read as the reverse complement.
GACTGCAAAACCGAATTTGATCGATCGACAAGAAATTTGACAAAAAATTGCGTTGGGATTGGCAAGTCATTGGTGTGTTCCCTGGCATAGACGTTGGCATGCGCTCTTTAGTAAATCGATGGATCGCAAACCATTTCGGTTCCAAGTAGAACTGGTTTGCAAACACCCTTACCCTTTTCGATAATAAACCAGCGGCTTCCTATTGCTGGATTTACCTTTTCAATGGAGTTTGAACAATTCGTCAGACGTGACATAATAAAAAACAATTTTTGTTTGTCATCATTTAATGACAGCATAGCGATCAGTGAGGGTGAGGATAAGGGTGAAGGTTTTGGTGGTTGGCAATGGAGGTCGGGAACACGCCCTCGTCTGGAAGTTACTACAGTCGCCTAAGGTACAAGAGGTCGTGTGCGTTCCTGGGAATGGGGGCACAGCCACACTCGATCGCTGTCGTAATCTAGGACTGTCTGTGACGGATTTTGAGGGCATTGGACGATTTGCCCTGGTAAATAATATTGGGTTGATTGTGGTTGGATCCGAAGTGCCCTTGGCGGCGGGCATTACAGACGCACTCAAAGAACAAACCCTGACGGTATTTGGACCATCCCAAGCGGGCGCTCAGATCGAGTCTAGCAAAGCCTGGGCAAAAGCCCTGATGCAAACGGCACACATTCCCACGGCTCACGCTGAGGTTTTCACAGAGGCGGCAGCCGCGATCGCCTACACCGCCACCCAAGCAACCCCGATTGTGGTTAAGGCGGATGGACTAGCGGCGGGTAAGGGGGTGACGGTCGCCCAGACACCGGAAGAGGCGACAGCGGCGATCGAAGCAGCCTTTGCCGGGCAGTTTGGGGAAGCTGGACAGAGGGTGGTGATTGAGGAATACCTCGCTGGAGAAGAGGTATCTATCCTGGCAGTCACCGATGGGCGAACCATTCGCCCCCTGCTGCCCGCCCAAGACCACAAGCGCATTGGCGAAGGCGACACGGGAGTCAACACCGGCGGGATGGGAGCCTACGCGCCCGCCCCCATCGTCACGCCCACGTTGATGCAACGCATTCAAACTGAGATTTTGGAACCCGCGATCGCCGCCCTCCAGCAGCAGGGAATCGACTATCGCGGGGTGCTATACGCCGGGCTGATGATTACTCCCACGGGCGATCCCAAGGTGATTGAGTTTAACTGCCGCTTTGGCGATCCTGAAACCCAAGCCATCTTGCCGCTGCTCAACACCCCCCTCGACGAGTTGCTGATGGCGTGTGTCCGTCAACAACTGGAGGATTTTCCTCCCCTCCAGTGGAAGCCAGGAGCCGCTGTGTGTGTAGTCGTTGCGGCGGACGGGTATCCAGAGCAGTATGGCAAAGGCTATCCCATCACGGGAATTGAACCAGCCGAAACCACAGGCGCGATCGTATTCCACGCAGGCACCAAGCTCAAACAGTCGCAGTTGGTCAGCGATGGCGGGCGGGTGTTGGGAGTCACAGCCGTGGGAGTGGACTTGGCAGAGGCGATCGCCCAAGCCTACGCAGCCATCGACTGTATTCAGTTTGATGCCAAGTATGTGCGACGGGATATCGGACGGCGAGGGATGAAAGCAGTAGGCAATTAATTCCCCCATTCCCTGATTTGCGGTTAGTCGTTGGCTCTTGGCTAATGGCTAACCGCAAATTGCTAATTGCGCGATCACGTCTCCACAATGAAGTTAGAGGCTTCGATCGAAGCGGGGGAAGTGATGCCGGGCGACACTCCATCCCCATCTAAGAACAGGCTGACGAAGGCAGTGCTCGTTCCACCGCGATTGTAGAAGACCTGTCCAGAGGCGCGACTGTAGGCAATGATCGCAGCAGGGCTAGCTTGAGCCTGGGCATCGGTATCAAAGCTACCGAAGACCGTATTAAAGTTGCCAACCCCAGCTAATGCCGTAAACACATTGGTGTTGAGCACAATTCGATCGGCTGCCTCAAAGCGACGAATCTGGTCTCGACCGACCTGATCGAAGTTAATCCCAGCATCGTAGCGGAAGCGATCGGGTGTTCCATCCAGGTTCCCCACCAAAATATCGTCTCCCCTACCCCCAATCAAACTGTCAAAGGCATTAGCATTGGGCACACTGCCTGCAATCAGCACATCGTTGCCATCACCCCCATTGAGGACGTTGATGCCATTGTTGCCCTGAATCGTGTTATTTAAAGTGTTGCCCGTACCGTTGACACTGTCAGATCCCGTTAAGATTAGGTTCTCCAGGTTTTCGCTGAGGACATAGCTTGATGTGGCTTCCACCGTATCAATGCCTTCGCCAGGCGCTTCAATGATGTCATCGTCAATGCTATCGACAATGTAGGTATCGTCGCCCACGCCGCCAGTCATTTCATCGTTGCCCTCGCCGCCGTTGAGGCGATCGTTGCCAATCCCGCCAATTAAGTTGTCTGTGCCGCCGCCGCCGTTGAGGCGATCGTCACCACCATTGCCATTGAGGGTGTCATCTCCCAAATCACCGTTTAAGTCATTGGCAGCCGCGTTGCCCAAAACGATGTTGTTGAGGGCATTTCCAGTGCCATTGATGTTGAGAGTCCCTTCCAGCGTCAGATTTTCCAACTCATTGCTCAGGGTAAAGCTGGCGATCGATCGGACTGTGTCGTTGCCGCCACCCCCCTCTTCAATAATGGTGTCGGTGCCATCCACAAAGTAGGTATCGTCTCCCCCTCCCCCGATCAAGATGTCATTTCCCAACCCTCCATCCAGGACGTTGTTGTTGGCGTTACCAATGATCGAGTTATTCAACTCATTACCAATGCCTTCGATCGCCCCACTGTTTTCCCGCAGCAAGAGATTCTCAAAGTTTGCCCCCAGCGTGTAAGAGACACTGGCAGAGTTAATAATATCAATGCCCTGGTTCACTCCCTCCACTGCCACATCCGCGGAGTTGTCTACCAGATAGGTGTCGTCCCCCTCATTGCCCACCAACTGGTCATTGCCTGCGCCACCATCCAAGACGTTGTTGCCTTCGTTGCCCGTAATGGTGTTGTTAGTAGCGTTGCCAAAGCCGTTGATGTTGCCTGCTCCCGCCAACAGCGTCAGGTTTTCGATGTTGCTTCCCAAGGTAAAGTTTTGGGTGCTGGAAATCACCTCATCAATGCCATCGCCTGTTTCGCTCACGGCGTCGTTATCGTTATCGACAAAGTAGATGTCGTTGCCGTTGCCGCCATCCATGACATCTGCACCCTCATTGCCGTTGAGGGTGTCGTTGCCATCGTTGCCGTTGAGGATGTCGTCGCCCGCTCCACCAGAGAGAATGTTGTCAATGACGTTGCCGCTAATAGAGTTGTTAAGGCTATTGCCCGTACCGATCGCCGCCGTGCCGCCAATTAGGATCAGATCCTCCAAATTCTCGCGACCGGGGAGGCTGAGATCGAAGTCGATCGAGGCAATCACCGTATCCTCGCCCGTGTCACTGCTGGTTTCAACAATGTCGTCACCGGGGTTGTCTACCACATAGGTGTCGTTGCCATTGCCGCCGACCAAGCTGTCGCTCCCCACCCCACCATCAAGGAAATTGTCTTGGGCATTGCCTGTGATTGTATTGGATAGACCGTTGCCGATGCCGATCGTCGCAGTGCCCAACAGCGTCAGGTTCTCGATAAATTCCAAGCCGGGAGTTGTGGCAAGGTTGAGATCAATGGTGGATTCGATCGCATCCTCTGTGCCACTGCCAGCGGTCTCTCCCTGCACCACATCATTGGCGCTGTCGATCCCATAGGTATCATTGCCTGTGCCGCCCTGCAAGGTATCATCGCCTGCGCCACCGTCTAGGCGATCGTCACCCAAATTCCCACCCAGCAAGACATCATTTCCGGCAGCGCCTTCCAGCACATTATTTTGATCGTTGCCAGTAATGGTGTTGTTAAGACCATTGCCGATGCCAAACACGGCATTGTCCAACAGGGTGAGGTTCTCCACATTGCCCAGATCGGTGAGACCAAAGTCGATCGACGACTCGATCGTGTCGGTTCCGCCCGACGGACTTGCCTCATCGACAAAATCGCCCCTACTATCGACCACGTAGACATCATCACCGCTACCGCCGATCAGGTTGTCGCTGCCCGTGCCCCCATCCAGGCGATCGTTGCCCGCATTGCCCTCCAAAACGTCGTCGCCAATGCCACCACTTAAAACGTTGTTGCCTTCATTCCCCACGATCGAGTTGTTGCTGGCGTTACCCGTCCCATCGATGTTGCCTGCGCCCGCCGCCAGTGTTAGGTTTTCCAGATTGGGAGCCAACGTGTAGGTGACGGTGGAAATCACACTGTCGTTGCCACTATTGCTGGTTTCCCCAGAAATCGTGTCGTTGGTGCTATCGATTAAATAGGTATCATCGCCTTGCCCGCCTTGCAGGGCATCGTCGCCCGTACTACCGTCCAGCAAGTCATTGCCTGCATCCCCAATCAACGTGTCATTGCCCACTCCCCCGTTCAACACGTTGTTGTTTTGGTTGCCAGTGATTGTATTGTTGAGGGCGTTGCCCACCCCTGTGACAGCGGCTCCGGTCAAGGTCAAATTCTCGATCGCCGCTAGTTCCGGTTCATTTAGGGTGAAATCGACACTGGACTGCACGGTGTCAATGCCAGTCGTCCCCGTTTCAATAATCGTGTCGTCGCCACTATCGACCACGTAGGTGTCGCTGCCCTCACCGCCGTTGAGGGTATCCGTATCTGCCCCACCATCCAACAGATCGTTGCCGTCTAATCCAATCAGTGTATCCGTTCCCGCGCCGCCGATCAGGGTGTCATTGCCATTGGTGCCAATGATGACGTTATCAAAGCTGTTGCCAATCCCTGTGGTTGCCGTGCCCGTCAACTGGAGGTTTTCAATGTTGGCGTATTTAGGATCATTTAGGTCAATGTTGATGCCGGACTCGATCGTGTCGATGCCCTCATCTGGGCTTTCGATGGTGAGGTCGGCAGGGCTGTCTACCACGAAGGTGTCGTTGCCCGCACCACCCACCATGGTGTCCGCACCGGAGCCACCAATCAGGCGATCGTTGCCCCCCAACCCCACCAGCGTGTCATTGTTGGCACCACCGTCCAGCGTGTTATCGCCATTGTTGCCCGTGATTGTGTTCGCCAGGTTGTTGCCCACACCATTGGTGGCGCCTTGCAACAACACGAGATTTTCGATGTTGGCGCCAAGGGTGTAGTCCACACTGGACTCCACGGTGTCGGTGCCACCTGCCACGCTGGTTTCGATCGCCTGATCCGTCGGACTATCGACCCGGTAGGTATCATCGCCATTGCCCCCCGTCAGGATATCATTGCCCGCGCCACCATCCAGAAAATCGTTGCCGCTGCCACCGATCAAGTTGTCGTCGCCATCCAACCCAAACAAGCGATTATCATTGCCGTTGCCCGTAATCGTGTTGGCAATGTTGTTACCGGCTCCACTGACGGCTCCGCCTATGAGAACCAGATTTTCGATATTGCTGAAGGGTTCTAGGGTGAAGTCAATACTCGATTCAACGGTGTCGATATCGCCCGCCAGACCGCCACTCTCGTCCACCGTGTCGGCTCCATCCACCACATAGGTGTCATTGCCTGCCCCCCCAACCAACGCATCGTTGCCGGAACCTCCGTCTAGGCGATCGTTCCCCCCATTCCCAATCAGAACGTCCTCGCCCTCTAAACCCAATAGGGTGTTATCGCTGTCGTTGCCCTCGATCAGATTGGCAATCGCATTGCCCGTGCCATTAATCGCCCCACCCGCCGCCAGCAGGGTGAGATTTTCCAGTCCTTCTCCCAGGGTGTAGGTAATGGTGGATTCGACGGTATCGATCCCAGTCGTGCCAACCTCGTTGACCACATCCTGCGCACTGTCTACCACGTAGGTGTCATTGTCGTTGCCACCCAGCATATTATCGTTGCCCGTGCCGCCATCGAGGCGATCGTCCCCATCGCCTCCGCTGAGCACATCATCCCCTGCCAATCCCTGCAATGTATTGGCGCTGGTGTTGCCCGTGATCGAGTTATTGGTGGCGTTGCCCGTACCATTGATTGCCCCACCCTCATCCCGCAGAATTAGATTCTCCAGTCCATCTGCCAAGGTGTAGGTAACAAAGGACTGTACCGTGTCATTACCCGTGGCTCCGGCTTCGTCTACCACATCGCCAATAACATCCACAACATAGGTATCATTGCCATTACCGCCCAGCATAGTGTCGTCGCCAGCACCACCGTCCAGGAAGTCGCTGCCATCGCCACCCACCAAGCGATCGTTGCCCGCATCGCCCAACAATATATTGTTGTTGAGATTGCCCGTAATCGTGTTGACTAGTGCGTTGCCTGTCCCAACGATCGCCCCTTCCAGCAAAATCAAGTTTTCCTGATTGTTGCCCAGGGTGTAGTCAATGCCCGACTCGATCGTATCAATGCCGCCCAGCGCTCCCTCTTCCACCGTGTCGCCACTGTTGTCCACAGAGTAGGTGTCGTTGCCGTCACCCCCAACCATGGCATCCGTTCCAGTGCCACCCTCCAGCCGATCGGCACCCCCGCCTCCCAGCAACAGGTCATTGCCGCTCAAGCCCCGCAGCGTGTTGTCACTGTCATTGCCTTGGATAGAGTTGTTTTCGGTATTACCCGTCCCGTTGATCGCTCCTCCGGCTTGTAGCAGCACCAGGTTTTCCAGATTCTCACCCAGGGTGTAGGTGACGAGAGACTTCTACCGTGTCTGTCCCGGCACCAAACTCCTCCACAC
>JAAUSV010000470.1 GCA_012032525.1 Leptolyngbyaceae cyanobacterium SL_7_1 | reverse complement strand
ACACGTTTTTTGGGAGCGCTCAAACAACACCGTTGCTCCCAACGCGACCACAAATGACGCAAGAAACACCATAGTTTTGCTCCTCCTTTGCACACAAAACTAGCTATGCCGCAGCACAGTAATCTATTTTTCGCAAATTAATTCTCGCAAATTAACTTTGCATGGGTTTCAGACATTAACTCAGATCGGTGGCTCCACTGGCATCTCCGTTACTTCCCGATCAAGGAAAGTGCTGAATGGATGTCTGGTTGTCAGGATCATTGTCACTACTAGGCTAGATCCTAACCCTTCTCTCGGCTTCACACATTTAGCTGAGATCATCGGGTGAAATTACCTAACCCTTTGGATTAATCTCTTTGTCGAACGCTAACAGATCCATTTGGGAAAGTCAATGATTGGTGGAGGGAAATTTAAGGCGGCGCATGGTGTCAAGCAATAGGGTTTGTTCGGCGCGGGCGATCGCCCGTTGGGTTTGCTCTAGGGCATCCTGGCTAACTGAAATGGCGCTCAATCCCCAGCGAACAAAGTCTGCAATCAACTCTGGATGTTGCGTCGGCACCTGTCCACAGATTGAGCAGGGAATGCCGTGTTGGCGAGCCGTTTGCACCAACTGTTGGATTGCCCGCAACACAGCGGGGTGGCGTTGATCAAAGGCGGTCGCCATCTGGGGATGGTCGCGATCGACCGCCAAAATAAATTGGGTGAGATCGTTGCTGCCAATGGAGATGCCCTGCACCCCGGCTTGCACGTAGTCGGGCAAGAGAAACAAAATTGACGGGACTTCTGCCATGATCCACAGTTGAAACTGGGAATGGTCTGTCAACCCGACCTGCACGACCCGCTGACGACAAAACCGAAATTCTTCCACCGTCCGCACAAATGGCAACACCAGGTAAATATTGCCGTTCCCCGCCTGTTGCACCCGGCGCAATGCCGCCAGTTCTATGTCAAATAGGGTGGGGTCAAGTTGATAGCTAAAGGTGCCATGTAGCCCCATGGCGGGATTGAGTTCTGGTAGGAAATGGCTGGAGGACTGCAATAACTCGTGCGATCGCATATCCAACGACCGATAAAACACCGGACGGGGCGAGAAGGCGCGGGTAAACTGTTGGATCTGCTGCGCCATCTGCTCGACCAATTCCTCCTGGGTCAATTGCTGCTGGCTGTAGCGGTCTAACAAGGGGCGTAGCAGTAACTCCGATCGCAACAAACCCACCCCATCGACGGGCAGTCTAGCGATCGCCGCCAACGACTCAGTATGGCTCAAATTCACTAGTAATTGGGTTGCTGTGGGCAATCGCCCACCCATTCCTCCCCCCACGTCCACCGCCGAGTCTGCGGCGAGGGAAGACTCGGTTGTCGCTGGCAAGAGGGGGAAGTCGTCTTCTAGGCGATAGACAACGCCGCGATCGCCATCGACAAACACCACCTCCCCCGTCTCAATGGCATCGATCCCCTGCCCCACCCCCACCACGGCAGGAATCTTTAGCTCCCGTGCCAAAATCGCTCCGTGGCTGGTCATCCCACCTTGGCGAGTGACAATTCCCACTGCCTGGGTCAGTGCGGTCATGTGGCTTGGCAGAATACTATTGACGATCAAAACCACATCGGCAGGAATGGTAGTTTCATCCCCCAGCCCACCCACAACGCAAGCTTTGGCGATCGCTCGCCCTGGAGACGCCGCCAGCCCAGTGAGCACCGCGTGGGACGCCCCCCCAGCCGACACCTCCGCTGGGGCTGAAAGCGGAAACGCGGGTTGAACCCTAGGGGCGATGGGTGGGGAGGGGGCAGGGGGCGCTTCGACAAATTGGGGGTGCACCTGGGTAATGATCGGCGAATCGTCTAGCCTATGGGTTGAGATCATCCACTCTAGGCTGATGGGAAACCGTAACTCGCTCTGCACCGCCTGGGCAAGTTTAATCAACTGGTGCAACTGCTCTGGGGTCAGCGCCAACGGCTGGGAGTGGCAAGACTCGACAGCGGCAATCTCTAGATGGGGGTTGGCGGGAATGGGGGCGATCGGCGGAGGGGCAGGAGTCTCTGGAGTAGCAGTGGGCAGTTGCAGACAATAGGTTTTACTACCCGCAGAGTGTTCCTGGGTTTGTTGGGTGGAGGGATCGATCCGATACCAATCTGGCACGGCAATGCCTTCGGTGAGGTTGATGCCCAAGCCGTAGGTCGATCGCAACTCCAAGCTGGTTTGATGGAGCTGTAAATCTCCCGACAGCAAGACGGGGGGCAGGGGTTGCACCAAAACCGCCAAATTTACCTGTTGCAGAGGCACTGCCGATCGCTGCCAATAAAACAAACTCCTGGCACGAAATAACTCACTCCAAACCGACTTTAAGCCCAGAATGACTTCCTCTGGTGTGGCATAACACAGCCGTGATTTCAACAAGCCAAAGGTGCGCTGGCTCAAGCGGGGGTCTGATTGGCTCACCAGGGCTAGGGAGGGTTGGAGCAGGACGGTCGGCGTCTCCCAGTGCTGGATGGATGGATACAGTTGGCTTAACCAATCGGGGTTAAGGGGGGCAGTTTGAATCCCTTGACGAATCTGCTGAGCCACCGCCTGAAGTTGGCGAGAATTGGTGATGTCTAAATGCAATGAGGAGTCAGCTAAGTCAGCAAACAAGGGTTCCAACCACTGGATCTCCTTTAAAAACTGCCTTAGTACATCCGCTGACACCACCACCCCCGGCATCACCGCATATTGCCGCTGTCTTAAAATGCTCAAGAAAAATGCCCGATCTCCTACCTGTTTTCGATCGGAGGGGTGAATTTGGTCGAGGTAGTATAAGCGGTTTGCCATTCAAAGGAACCGAAGGGGGCTTCTAGTTTTAATCTTAGAGTCCCTCGCCCCTAGGTGGATGATTTGTTGGATTGATGTAAGTTTTCAGCAGGAGAACCTATGGGTTGGCGTTGAGTCGATCGAGCAACCGTTCAAACCGAGCTTGGGCGATCGCCTCACCACTGATGCCACCGGGGCGGGTGGCGGTGCTCTCCTCGCGATTTTCGCCCAGTTGCTTGACCGTGCCTCGCAACCGATGGGAAAGCAAAATTGCCAAGGCGCGATAAAACCGGGCAGCAAAGCCCACGTCTTGGCGCAATTTCTCCGCTAATTGCCCACGGGAAATCGCTAGCACGATCGATTCTTCTAGGGTTTGCACGGTGGCAGAGGGCGGGTGAGAATCAATAAAGGACATTTCTCCCACAACCTCTCCGGTTGCCAAGCGAGCGATCTGCCTACCCTCAAGGGCTGAAATTGAAAACCACTAGCGC
>JAAUSV010000469.1 GCA_012032525.1 Leptolyngbyaceae cyanobacterium SL_7_1 | reverse complement strand
CGATGCTCGCGCTCGCCCTGGTAACAAAAAGCGAAAACCCAGCGCAGTGCCACTTGGAGCGATATTTATCTAGATTTTGATACCCAATTGCCCACGATCACTGCCAGTTCCCCAGTGTTCGATCGCACTGGGAAAGAATTAATTGGGGTATGTGCCACCGACTTTATTTTGCCAGCGGAGATGAGTTCGTTTCTGCGATCGCTGGAGGTGGGAAGATCGGGCGAAACCTTCATCATGGAGCGATCGGGGGCGCTAGTTGCCGCCTCCACCAGTGAGAAATTGATCAACGACAGTGGCGACACAGTGGAATACCTCAAGGGAACGGAGAGCACCGATCCCCTGATTCGCGGAACTGCCCAGTATCTCTACGGACGGTTTGGCGATCTAAATACCCTGAAACACTCCCAGCAATTGGAGTTTAAGTTAGACGGACAGCGGCAGTTGGTGCAGGTGTTGCCCTTCCAGGATGGGCGGGGAATCAACTGGTTGATCACGGTGGTGGTGCCCGAAGCCGATTTTATGGGACGCATCCAGGCAAACACCCGCCTGACGGCACTGCTTTATCTACTATCGCTGGGAGTGGCAGTGGTGGGGGGCATTCTCACGGCTCGCTGGCTGACCCGCCCGATTTCTAACCTGAATGAGGCGGCGAAATCGATCGCCCAGGGACAGTGGCAGACTTCGATCGATACCATCGATCGCCAACGGGCAGATGAATTGGGAGAACTCGCCCAATCCTTCCACCAAATGGCAACCCAGTTGCAACACTCCTTTGCCGCTTTGGAAACGCAAAACGCCGACCTACAACAAGCCAAGGACGACCTCGCCCACGCCAAGGAACAACTGGAAGCGGTGCTCGACGCTATGCCGGGTCCCATCTCCTGGATTGCTGCCAACGGCACCTACTTAGGCGTCAACTCCCATTGGGCACGCAGCTTTAACCTGTCCCCGGAATCGATCGTGGGCAAGTCGATCCGCGTGGGCGGATACAGCCCCGATTACGTTGGGTTCATTGTGTCGTTTCTGGCAAGTTCTGAGATCTCCTCCTCTCAAGAAATCCCCATGTTCATCGGTGGGCAATCGCGCCATTACCTGGTTGCCGCTCAGAAATATCAACAGGGAACGGCGATCGTCGTCGTCGGCATCGACATCACCGAGCGGCGATTGGCACAGGAGGCGCTCCAGGAAGCCCAACACACCAACCAGGCGATCGTCAGCGCCATGCCCCGACTTGATGATGCGCCTGCGCAGTGATGGGGTTTACCTGGAACTGATCCTGGGACGCACCACCAAAATGCTCAACCAGGAACGTTTCCATGCGGGGGTGAGCATCTATGAACTGATGCCCTCTGACAAAGCCCAGGAGCGGATGCATTACGTGCAGCAAGCCCTCTACACCAACGAGCTTCAGGTCTATGAATACGAGTTGGCGATCGATGGGCAACCCCACTACGAAGAAGCTCGGTTGATTCCCCTCAGCCAAGACGAAGTGCTAGTGATCATTCGAGACATGACCCAGCGCGAACAAGCCGAAGAAGCGCTACGTCGCAGTGAAAGTGAGATCCGGGCGCTGATCAGCGCCCTACCCGATCTGTTGATTCGAGTCAGTCGCGATGGCATTTACCGGGATATTCAAGGCAAGAATCGGCTGTTGCTGTATCACGGTGAGGACTTTTTCAAAGGCAGTAGCGTTTACCACTCCCTGCCCCCGATCGAAGCCCAACGGCGAATGCAATACATCCATCGCACGTTGCAAACCGGAGCCATGCAGGTATATGAACAGCAACTGTCGATCGATGGGCAGTTGCAATACGAAGAAGTCCGCATGGTGGTGAGTGGCAAAGATGAAGTGCTAATGATGATTCGCGATGTTACCGATCGCAAACGGGCAGAGGCGGGATTGCGCATCGCTGAGGAAAACTATCGGGGCATCTTCGAGAACGCCCTTGAAGGAATTTTTCAGTCTACCCCCGATGGGCAATTCATTCGGATCAATCCAGCGATGGCACGCACCTACGGCTACGAGTCTCCAGAGGAGATGCTACACACCATTGTGGATATTGGTGAGCAAATGTATGTTGAGCCGCTCGATCGCCAGGTCTTTCTCCAACAGATGGCAACCAGCGGCGAGGTCAAAAATCAAGTGCATCAAAGCCGTCGTAAGGATGGCAGCATCATCTGGGTGGAAGAAAACACCCGTGCCGTGCGCGATGAAGATGGTAATTTGCTCTATTACGAAGGAATTATTCAAGACATCACCGACCAAAAGCGCCAACAGGAAATTCTTGAAGAACGGGTGGTCGAACGTACCCAGGCACTCTCCGAAACCCTGCAACTGCTGAAAGCCACCCAAGCAGAACTGATGATCGAAAATGCGTTGCTCCGCAGTGATGAAGCCGCACAAACCTTTGATTATCAAGTGGGTGGGAGTCTGCCGCTAGATGCTCCAACCTATGTCGTCAGGCAAGCCGATCGCTATCTCTATGCGGGGCTAAAACGAGGAGAATTTTGCTACATTTTCAACTCGCGCCAGATGGGCAAATCCAGTCTGCGAGTGCAAATTATGCGGCGATTGCAGTCCGAAGGGTTTGCTTGCGCAGCGATCGATATTTCTGAAATTGGCAACCGCCGTTTAACTCCAGAGCAGTGGTATGCTGGGTTCCTTTATACGTTGGTGAATACGTTTAATTTGCTCGATCGAATCGATATTCGCACATGGTGGCGGGAGCGAGAATTACTCTCCCCAGTACAACGATTGGGGGAATTCATTCAAGATGTGCTACTCACCCATGTGACTGAGAAAATTGTGATTTTCATTGATGAAATCGACAGCGTGATTAATCTTGATTTTGAGATTGATGACTTCTTTGTGTTGTTACGCGCCTGCTACAATCGTCGCGCCGACAACCCAGATTACCAACGATTGACGTTTGTGTTGCTGGGTGTGGCAACGCCCTCGCAATTAATTCAAGATAAGGCACGAACTCCCTTTAATATCGGGCAAGCCATTCAACTACGAGACTTTCAACTCCATGAAGCCCAACCCCTGCTGTACGGATTGACCGATAAGGTGGAAAATCCCCAAGCAGTTCTACGGGAAGTGCTGGCTTGGACGAATGGACAACCCTTCCTGACTCAGAAGGTGTGCAAATTGATTCGCAATGCCAATTCCAACATTCCAACCAATCAAGAGGCAGCTTGGATGGAACAGCTTGTGCGCACCCAAATCATTGAAAATTGGGAATTTAACGATGAACCAGAGCACTTGCGGACGATTCGCG
>JAAUSV010000468.1 GCA_012032525.1 Leptolyngbyaceae cyanobacterium SL_7_1 | reverse complement strand
GTGCTGCAAGTTGAGGCTGTAGTTTTTAACTTGTTGAGATCAATTAAGGCAGATTCAGCGTTCGGTAGCTTCATTGGAACGGTCAATTACTTTGTTACCTTGTATTCGATCGCCCACAAAGTTATCTCCCTGTCCATGTTGATGAATGTCTCTAGAACGGCGATCGTTGATGTTTAGCGAAATATTGTAGGGGCTATCTTCTCGAAATTCTACGTCTAAGCCCCGATCGCCCATGCGCCGCATTTGTCGATCTTCGATCGGTTCGTACCCATCGAGCAGCTGACGAATATCAATTTTGAGTTTGAGTTTGCCGATGGGATAGTCGCGAATCCCCATTTCTTCGAGTCCAAGCAGTTCTTGGTAATCTAGTGGCGGATGATCGGCATGTCCGGGAACGGGAACCCACTCGCTGATGTCGGGGTTGGCGAAGCTGCGGTGAATTTTATTAAAAACATCGCGGAGGATGCCGAGGAATAGGCGACGGGTGGTTTCTCGACCGCTGATGGTGATGAAGATTTTTTTGTCTTCGGGGTCGGCTTTGATGCGGGCAATGTTGCAGGGTTCGTTGCCTTCGCAGTAGGCAAGCATGACGCCACTGCGCCAGTAGGTGTGGTTGTGGATTTTCTCGTGGGTAAGGACGATGAAGCGGGAGAGAATGCTTTCGGGCAGGATGCGGTAGTGGTATTGGAAGGCTAGAGTGTCGCCTTCCAAACTGATGTCTTCGGGTTCTTCTTTAGGGAGCAATCCGGGGACAAGGAAGCTGGAAACAGGGGAGTCGGGGAGGGAGAAGCAGAGTTGGAATTCCTTCATCAACTCGGTGAGGTAGTGATGGCGAGTCGCTGGGTATCGCTGAGGGTCGAGGATGCGGCTGAGGTCGTTGTAGGTGAGGATGCCTTTGGTTTCGGTTTTGAGGGTGTCGTCGCTGAGTAGGGTATAGATACCTTGAGTTACCCAGTCGGGATTGAGGACGTTGGTGCTTTGCAGGATGGGGTGATCGCGGAAGTTGAGCACTAGACCAAGGTTATGCAGCAGGGTGATCAGTTGCTCTTGGTTGTGTTCTTCGGGGATGGCTTTGTCGTAGCAGATGCAAGCGTATTGGTTGTAGCTGATGAAGTCTTGCTCCATTGCTTCGAGCTGTTCTTTGACTTCAAACCAGGAAAGAGGCAGGAGGTTGTAGACATCGCTGAGGGAAGCGATTTCGTTGGTGATGGCTTGGCGGAGTTCATCCATGCCCGTGTTGGTTTGGCAGGAGGTTTCGATGATGGCTTTGATGTTGGGGTATTTGTCGCGCAGTGCCCGACGGTTAATGTCGAGGGGTTGTTCGTCGCATTTGTTGCCAATGATGATCACGGGGGATTGACCACCGAAGCTTTCGATCAGTTTGAGCCAGTATTCGAGGCGGTTTTCGTCTTCGCTGGTGCGGCAGTTGCAGACGAGCAGGTAGAGGGAACGTTTGGTGAGGAAGAACTGGTGGGTGGCGTGGTAGATTTCTTGTCCACCGAAGTCCCAGACGTTGAGGCGCACCTCTTTGCTGTTGACGTGAATGTTCCAGGTTTGCACGTTTAACCCATCGGTTTGGTCTTGGTTGGGGTTGAAGTGGTTGTTGATTAGTCGGTTGATCAGAGAGGTTTTGCCGACGCTGCCTTGACCGATGAGGAGAAGTTTGGCTTCGTTGAGGGGGCGGACTTTGCCGCTGCGGAGTTGGCGACAGTAGTTGAAGATGGCTTCGATGGAACCGGGTTCTTCGGATGTGCCAAGTAGTTCTGGCGAGATGGGTAAGGGGTTTCCGTGTAAATCGAGTGTTTTGAGTTTAGGTGACTCTTCTAACCAATCAGGAATTTCTCTAATTTGATTGTTTGCAAAACTCAGATCCTCTAAATTGCTTAGTTGGGCAATCCCCTTTGGTATTTGCGTTAATTGGTTTTCACAGAGATAAAGCGTAGTCAGACTAGTTAATTTAGCGATTGCCTCTGGCAATTGCGCAATTTGGTTGTCTTTGAGGTAAAACGTAGTCAGATTGGTTAATTGCCCAATTGCCTCTGGTAGATGTTTCAATTGGTTTCTAGAGAGGTTAAGTATGGCTAGATTGGTTAACTGAACAATCGCTCCTGGGAAATCTGTGATTTGATTGCCAGCAAAGTTCAGTATGTTTAGATGAGTTAATCGAGCAAGTGATTCAGGAAAATGCTTGAGCTGGTTGTTATAAAGGTAAAGATCTTTTAAGCTAGTCAATTGAGCAAATGATTCAGGAATGTGCGTAATTTGGTTGGTTGATAAAGAAAGTCTTGTCAACTTAGTTAAGTTAGCAATCGAATCCGAAATATGCGTAATCTGATTTTTGGAGAGATCAAGTTCTCTTAAATTGGTTAGTTGGGTAATTGCCTCCGGAATCTGAGTGATTTGATTTCCTCGGAGGCAAAGCTTGTCCAAATTTATTAATTGAATAATTGTCTCTGGAATCTTAGTAATTCCGTTAATAGAGAGATCAAGCTCCTTTAAACTAATTATTTGAGTAATCGCCTCAGGTAGCTGCGTCAGTTGGTTAACTCGAAGATAAAGCAAGGTCAAATTAGTCAATTGAGCAATCGCCTTAGGTAGCTGCGTTAGTTGATTGTATCCAAGGTCAAGTGAGGTTAAGTTGGTTAATTGAGCGATTACTTTTGATAGCTGTGTAATCTGATTGAAAGAGAGGTCAAGCGAGACCAGATTGGTTAATTGTCCAACCGCTTCTGGCAGTTGCGTCAGTTCTGATCGAGTTAGCGTTAAGTGTTCTAGCCTCTTTAGTTGGGCGATTGATTCTGGAAATTCTTCAAAGGCATTTCCACTCAAGTCCAACACTCGCAAATTCTTCAAGTTCGCTAGATCAGGTGGCAATGATTTCAACTCATTTCCTGAAATTAGAGGAACATACTCATCATTCACATAGTCCCATCTAATTTCTCCCTCCTCATCCTTCTCCCACTTCCCCAAAATCAGCGTTTCCAGTTGCGTCAGCTTCCCAATCTCCGCTGGCAACTCCGTCAACCCCTGCCCCGACAGGTCTAACTCCTTCCATCCCTCATCCGCCGCTCGATCGATCAGTGCCAGCAACTCTTCTCGCGTCATGCTTTGCCTCAGTCGTTGGGAAGGTTATTTCTATTAAAGGCGATCCGTCAAAAAATTCAATGGCTGCGGTAGATCCCCGGCTTCTTTGAGAAGCCGGGGATCTGGGTCTTTGATCAAATAATTCAATGGCTGCGGTTAGATCCCCGGCTTTTCCTAAAAGCCGGGGATCGTGAGCT
>JAAUSV010000467.1 GCA_012032525.1 Leptolyngbyaceae cyanobacterium SL_7_1 | reverse complement strand
CCACAAAGGCACTCGATAGCTGCGCTCCCACACTAGGCGCTGTTTGAATGCCACTGGTAACGACATTCACCTGAACCGCATCCCCCTGAGCCGTGCCATCTGCGCTGTAGGCACGGGCATAGATGCCGCTGGCATCTGCGCTAGAGCCGCCATCCCCTGCCCAACTAACGACAAAATTTCCAGCCTGATTGATCGACACACTGGAGGCTCGCTGATCATTGGGGGTGTAGGTATTGGCGCGAAACTCGGTTCCCTGAAAGACAACGCCGCTGGGATTGGTGACATCGGGGGCAACCAGGGAAAATCGCTGTCCATACACCCCTCTCGTGGTATCGCCGGGTTGATTAAGACTGGTCCAGGTGACGACAAACTCCCCCGCACTGTTCATGGCAATGCTAGGTTCTTCCTGGGTTCCAGTTGTGAAAGTATTGACTCGAATCTGGTTGCCTTGGGCAACACCAGCGGCATCATAACGCCGAAGGAAAATGCCAAACCCATTGCCGTCTGCGCCGCTCTCATCCACCCAGGCAATCACAAAATCCCCATCGGCGTCCATGGCGATCGCCGCCCGGCTCTGAGTTCCAGCAGTCGTGGTATTGACCCGAAACTCCCCGCCCTGTGCTACCCCCTCGCTGTTGTAGCGCTGAGCAAAAATATCTAGCCCATTTACACTTTGCCAAGCGACTACAAAATTGCCATTGGCATCCATCGCCACAGTCGATCGCTGCTGGTCGCCGATCGTGAAGGTGTTGACTTGTAGATCTGTGCTGAACTGGGCAACGGCAACCCCATTGACGACTTTGTAGAGCTGGGCATAAACCCCGAAACCGCTACCGTCTTGATTGGGACTCGTCCAGGTGACGACAAAACTGTTGTTGTCTTTGGCGATCGCCACACTGGGAAATTGTTGGTTGCCGAGGGTGGTGGTGTTAATCAGGAACTCAGTACCGATGGCTTGCGCCTGTCCGGTGGTGGCGTCCATTTGGTAGCGTTGGGCAAAAATACCCGTGCCACTACGGTCTCCGGCGTAGATGTCATCCTCTGGCTCAGGGGTGCCCTGATCACTGAGTAGGGTACTATCACTGGTCCACACCACGACAAACTCATCCAGGTTGTTGATGGCGAGGGAGGTGCTGGTGGTTGCCTGGTTCGCTTGAGTTGTGGTGTTGATTTGAAAATCAGCGGCTGGCATAGGTGACGTGACAGGTGATGTGACAGAGTTGATGCTTTACAGGAAGGCTACCCACTTCACTAAAAACAATTACAGAAAGCTTAAATTGGTTCCGTAAGGCTTCAGTAAAGCCCAATTTTTTATACTGCAGAGCCTTAGTCCTCCAAACCAAGACGCCAGCAAAAACCCGGAACTCCCACCCCAGTTCAGCCGTCCCTTTAAACTAAACGGTGCGTTTGTGAGGGAAAGACAAATGAATCGATTGAGAAATTGGCGATCGCACACTGCCTTGGGGTTAGCACTCGGATTCACCTCGATTGCCACCCTGCCGCTGGGGATGGCAAATGCTGCCATTGCTGCCGAGTCCATGACCGTTGCCCAGCTTTTCTCCCAACCCCGATTTGTGGGGGTAGAAGCGGGCACGGTCATCCCGGTGCAGTATGACGAAGCTGAACAAATTGTGGTGTTGCCCGATGAAACCGCTCCCATTAACCTGACCGTGGCGAGTGATGTTCGCACCGCCCGTGGCACAGTGGTGATCCCCGCTGGCAGTGTGGTGGAGGGGGAGTTGCGCCCCGCCACCGGAGGCACCCAATTTGTAGCGGAGGATGTGGTTTTGGTGAATGGCGATCGCGGATTCCCATTGATGCTGTCTCCGAGGTGATCACAGAAACAGAGACGATCACTGAGGAAAGCGATCCTGATTTTCTACGAGGAGCGGCGATCGGGGCGGCGGCAGGTGCAGTGCTGGCTGAAGTCCTTGGAGACATCGATTTTCTAGATGTCCTGTTGGGGGCAGGAGCCGGAGTCTTAGGGTCGGTGATCTTCCGGGGTGACAAGGAGGTCGAGGTGGTAGTGGTCGATCCGGAGACGGATTTAGATCTGATCCTGCAATCGGATTTCCAATTGCCATAGGGTCAGGGGCAAGAGCACGGGAAACAGGGCGTCGCTCCATGGGTTGAGCGGCGCCCTGGTTGTGGTTGAACGCTCAACCACCAGCGTCCATGCCACGAACTAGCACAAAGTCGGCTAGCCGTCAGCACGTATCCGTTAAGCTAGTGGGCAGAGAGAGAGGAGACCCATGGCATCGGTGTATTGCAGCGCAGGGCACGCCAACCTGGTAGGACATCGCTTTTGTGCGTGTTGTGGCGAAAAGTTGAGTGTGGGCTATCGCATTCAAGCGGGGATGATTTTGGGCGATCGCTACCGCATCCAGCGAGAACTGGGACAGGGCGGCTTTGGGCGGACATACTTGGCAGACGATATCCACCGCTTCAATGAACCCTGTGTGCTCAAGGAATTTGCCCCCCAAGTGCAAGGGGAGGTGGCGCTGCAAAAAGCCCAGGAATTGTTTGAGCGGGAAGCAGGGGTGCTCTACCGACTCCAGCATCCCCAAATTCCTCGCTTTCGGGAACTGTTCCAGACGAGCTTCGCTGGTCAAGGACATCTATTTTTAGTGCAGGATTATATTGAAGGACAGACCTACTGCTACTGGCTAGAGGCGCGCGATCGCAGGGGCGCTATTTTAGCGAAGCAGAAATTGTCCAACTGCTTTATCAGGTGTTGCCCGTGCTGGCATACCTACATTCAGTGGGGGTGATTCACCGCGATATTGCCCCCGATAATTTGATTCTGCGCGATCGCGACCAGTTGCCCGTGTTGATTGATTTTGGCGGCGTCAACAGGTCGCCGCTGCTGCCTCCGAGTATGTCCATTCCCCCACCCCCACTCGATTGGGCAAGGTGGGCTATGCCCCAGAGGAGCAGATGCAGGTGGGCACTGTCCATCCCCATAGTGATCTCTATGCCCTCGCCGTGACTGCGCTGGTGTTGCTGACGGGCAACGATCCACAGGAGCTGTGGCTGGAACCCGCTGGGCAGTGGCGACAGCAGGTGCACCTGAGTCCGGCGATTGCCTCCATTTTGCAACGGATGCTAGCTGCCGATCCGGACGATCGCTTCCAGTCTGCCCCCGCCGTATTACACGCTCTACAGGCGGTGGGCACTGTTGCTCCACTCCCACCTGCTCCGGTGCCGCCCCTGCCTGTGTCGCCCACCGTTGCGGTCAACCCGCCCCCGATTCCCGTTGCCTCGTCTGCCTCTGGGGTGGGATCTGGGTCGGGCTCCGGGTTGGGCAGTTGGTTGCTGGGCT
>JAAUSV010000466.1 GCA_012032525.1 Leptolyngbyaceae cyanobacterium SL_7_1 | reverse complement strand
GTTGTGCTAACTGCTCTCTTGATATTACAACTTGTGAATTGACTGTGCCTTGACAGGCTTCGTGAGCGGTGGCTTTGGCGCGGGGAAGGATTGCCCCCCGCATGTCTACCAACAAACTGATAAAGGCAAACATCAACCCCCCCGCCAGCAGCGGCGTTAGGGTAGATGGGTGAGCGTTGGATTGATTCATGTTCACGTTTCTCCGACTGGGTTAAACAAACCTGCCCCCGATCAACAGACCAATCATCATGAGAAATAGACGGTATCCCCACGTATGGCTGGTTTGCGGTGCTGTCACGGCACGATAGAGGGCGATCGCGGCGGGAACTACAATCAGTGCCATTGCAGGCAACCCCAGTGCGGGAAACGTATTGAGCACCACACTCAATGCCAAGCGAGCGCGATCGCTCCGATTAACCAAACAATTGCCTCTTGGGCATTGAAGGCAGCAGGGCTGCGATCGCGTAGGACTGGGCAACCCGTGGAGATTTAGCCCCAGTGGGTTCACCAAACAGTTTCTCTAGCGCAAGGATACCTTGGCGAAGCAGGCGGCGAATACCGTTGATCGTTTTGTCTTGTCCCCGACTGCGGGTGTGTTTGCGGGTTGGAGTAGTGGGTTGGGTGCGATTGCGCAATACCTCTGCCATCCAGGTGGCATCGTGCTCGGCTTGGTAGAGATCGACCGCCCGCGAGGTCAAGATCACCTTGCCATCTCCGCGTTCCACCCAAGGGACTGTGGCATCGCCGTAGTGAACCGAGGGAACAGAGGCGGGCACGTGCCCCGATCGCTCTAGTGCTCGAAGTTCCTGTTCCACCGAATCGGCGATCGTCCGCAGGTCAAGCAGTGCTTTTTCCTGCTCACTAGAGAGTTGGTTGATCCGATCAATCTGTCCCTCTAGACGCTCCACCGACTCTAAGCGCACCACTGGACGAGGGTTGCGTGGAGCAGTCGTTGGCTGGGAGCGCGGGTGCTCGACCGGGGTGGGTGGAAATTGGGGGGGCTGGAACTGGGTTTGTTGCCAGCGTTGGACGACTTGGTGGGATTTTTGACTGAGGGTTTCCACCTGATTTACCAGTTGGGGAGGACGCTCCTGCGATCGAGCGCCTCGATTAGGAGTCAATTCCACCATGCCGGAGGATTGAGTTGCCGTCGCCGTTCGTGAAACTGGCTCGATCGGCTCCATCGTCAAGACAAACCCGTTGTCCTCGTCTGGATTGGCTGGGCGATCGCGCTGGGAGGAAGAGGGCGATGGCTGTGCAGTCGCTCCGTGTCCTGCCTGAATTGCTTGCAGTCTTTCCTGGATTTCCTGGATTCTAGTTTGGGATTCCTTCATTACCGCTCCTCTGACAGTGTTGACACAGCGTTGACATGGGGGGCTTTCACAACCATCGATTCACTTGGACAAGCGATGATCAATCCAGACAGACTAATTTCTGTACGATGCTTGATCAGGCATGTCCAGTTGATTCACCCTCTATCTCTCGATAGATAAGTACAAATGTACTATAAAGCAATAGGAGTTGTCTTGTAAATCTCCTGCTAAAATCTTTAGATTTTCTGGAAAGACGATCCGGTGTCGGGTTTAGGTTGTTGTCCAAATTTCAGGGTTTGGCAGTGCCAAACCCCTACGGGTTGTTGATCGTCCTGCTCTAGTAGCGCTTCCAGTACGACCAGCCCTTGATGAACACGCCTAGCAAAATCCCCATCAACGCGGTTTGATCCACTGCTAGCAGCCCAACGTAGGGAAGAAACGTGTAAATCACCAACGCGATCAGCAGGCATAGAACCAACGCCCAAAGTACACTTGTATTGATTACGACTTGGGGATAGAACTTCTCCAAAATCACCACGCCCAATGCGCCGACTCCCATTGTTAGGGCAAGCAGCACCAACAGATTTAAGGGTGGGGCAAAGAGTAATTGCAGGCTGAGGGCGATCGCCGGAATCTCTGCCCCAACAATCAGCAAGACTTCCAAAACAACCACCGCAAACATCGTCAGCCCAGCTACTTGAAACAAAATTGACCAGGGCAGATATTTTAAGCGATTGAGGGAGTTACGCATCGTCAGTTCCGTCGTACGATGTTGCCTATCGCCAGTGTAACGCGCCATGAGTTTAACCAAACCCCGCTTCCCCGGTCTGCGTCTGTTCTCCCCCCGATCGAGTCTCTCGGTGCAGTTGATGTGGGTGGGGATTGTCATCACATTGATTTTTGTTCTCGCTGCGATTTTTGCCCCGGTTTGGCAATCGTGGGGATGGTTGCAAGATCCGCTGGAGTCGTTGGCAAACCCGATTCACCAACCTCCATCAGGGGAGCACTGGTTTGGCACCAGTCGCCAAGGCTACGATGTTTTTTCCCGCACGGTGTTTGGCAGCCGGGTGGCGCTGCAAGTGGTGGTGTTGGCAACGGCATTGAGTGTGCTGGTTGGTGTGCCGTTGGGGATGATCAGCGGCTATCTGGGGGGGCGGCTCGATCGCATCCTGCTATTCTTTATGGACGCCATCTACACCCTTCCCGGCTTGCTGCTTTCGGTGACATTGGCGTTTGTGGTGGGGCGAGGGGTAATCAATGCGGCGATCGCCCTCAGCATTGCCTACGTACCGCAGTACTACCGAGTGGTGCGCAATCACACGGTGAGTGTCAAAACGGAACTGTTTATCGAAGCGGCGCAGGCGATGGGGGCTTCCACCGATCGAATTCTGTTTCGCTATCTATTTCTCAACGTAGTCCAGAGCGTCCCGGTGCTATTCACGCTGAATGCGGCGGATGCGGCGTTGACCTTGGGAAGCTTAGGATTTCTAGGATTGGGATTGCCCGATCAAACACCGGAATGGGGATTTGATTTGCGTCAGGCTCTGGATGCGTTGCCAACGGGAATCTGGTGGACAGCGCTATTTCCTGGGATGGCGTTGACGATGTTGGTGGTGGGATTGTCGTTGGTGGGCGAAGGGTTGAATGAGTTTATTAATCCGTTGTTGAGGCGGGAAAACTGGCGATCGTGATCACAGCCAATATTAGTAAGTCACTGTTGAATATATTTATATAAAGTCAGAATAGACTTTCAACACATTTCCTAAAAAGAATAGTAAAGAACTGTGGTTAAAAACGAAGAGATTTCCTTTAAACTCCGGCTTACTGATGAAGAATGGGAAAATGATGAAGGTGGCTGGCGTTGCTCAGCTATGAAGATACCTGGAGCAGAAATCGAAGAAATTTATGCAGAAGGAAAAGCACTTCATTCAGAGGTTTATAAAGTAGATCAAAAACAAGAAATGATTTTGTGGAGGTCAACCAATACCAAACCTAAGAAACTAACTGTATTAT
>JAAUSV010000465.1 GCA_012032525.1 Leptolyngbyaceae cyanobacterium SL_7_1 | reverse complement strand
GTTTCCCAGATCGAACGAGGAGATATGTGATGAGTTCATTTGGTTACTCCCCCAGCGCGATCGCACCCTGACAAGCTTGATGCTGTCTGCCCCAGCCCAAGCCACTCGCTTGCAATCTTGGCGCTTTGATGTCAATCAAAATCGGCTAGTTTTCACTACCGATGACAGTGTGCAGCCGCGAGCACAACTGCTAAGCAATCCCACCCGCCTCGTGATCGATCTACCCGGTGTCACGTTGGGTAGCCCCATGCTCAATCAAACGATCGGAGACGCGATTCGCGAAGTCCGATTAGGGCAGTTTGACGCCCAAACCACCCGGATCGTGATCGAGCTGAGTCCGGGTTATACCCTCGATCCCCAACAGGTGCTGGTGCGGGGGTCAAGTCCTACCCAGTGGACAGTGCAGTTGCCCACTCCCCAACCGATCGCGGGGGCGACTGCCCCAGCCCCCCCCACCGCGCCCGCCCCCACGTTCCCTGCGATTGCTGCGCCCACCCAGATTGAGGGGTTGCGGGTCACCCCCGATGGGTTTTTCCTACGGTTCCAAGGGGCGGCGCCGGAGATCGATATTGACCGCAGCCGCGATCGCCGCCAAATCACCATTGATCTAGAAGACACCGCCATCTCCCCCCAACTGGTGGAGCGGGTGCAGACGCCTAACCAGTTGGGGGTGGAGCGATTGGAGCTTGCCCAGGTTGAAACCGCGCCCCCCGTTACCCGGATCACGCTGGATTTGGCAGAAGCGGGGGCGGAGTGGCAAGCCACCGCCAGCAACTTGGGGGGAATTGTGTTGGTTCCCCAGACCGGGCGATCGCCCATTGCTAGCGACGATCGAGATCCCCCCGCCCAGGGAACCATTCCAGCCCAATCGGAAGTGGCGATCGTCCAATCCGTCCAACTCGGCAGCGATGGAACCAGTTTACAGATTATTGCCAATCGCCCGATTACCTATAGCAGCGGCTGGGATCGAACAACGGGGGCTTATCAGGTGACGATTCCGGCGGCACGGCTGGCAGAGCGGGTGACGGGACCGCAATTGGGTCGCAATAGTCCCCTATTGAATGTGCGACTGCGGGAAAATAGCGATGGAACGGTGACGATTTTGATGGTTCCTGCCTCTGGAGTACAGATTCAACCCGTTAACCCCGTCCCTGGTCAAGTGGCAACCCTACAACTGCAACGGGCAAATTCGGGTATTGTCGTCCAACCCCCACCGGGGCAACCACCATTGGTCAATCCTCCCACTATCGATTTGCCGAGAAACCGGGCTGGACAAGTCGTGGTGGTAATTGATCCGGGGCATGGGGGACGCGATCCCGGTGCCATCGGTATTGGCGGCATCCACGAAGCCGACATCGTCTTACCCGTTGGCTTGCAGGTGGCAGCCTTGTTGCAGGAACAAGGAGTCAATGCCGTTTTAACCCGATCGGACGATCGCGAGATCGAACTAGAACCACGGGTACAAATTGCGGAACGGGCAGACGCCGATCTATTCGTCAGCATTCATGCCAACTCGATCAGCCTCAGTCGTCCTGATGTCAACGGCATTGAAACCTATTACTACTCGGACTCCGGGTTGCGCTTTGGACAGGTAATCCACAACAGCATGATCCAGTTGCCAGGGGTGCAAGATCGGGGGGTTCGCCGCGCCCGATTCTACGTCATCCGCAACACCTCCATGCCCGCTGTGTTGTTGGAGTTGGGGTTTGTCACTGGCGCACAGGATGTTCGACTGTTGGCGGATCCAGAGTTTCGGGGTCAAATGGCAGCGGCAATTACGCGGGGAATTTTGCAATATATTCAACAAAACTTCTAAGGGCTTTACAATCTGTGATAGTAATTTGGCTATTAGCGATTAGCGGTTAGCCAGAGCGATTTTGTTTAGTTCACTATTTAATCAATTTGCCGATGTCTTTCAATCCTGCCCAACCCAACTATCCAGATTCCCTGGCTGATCTGCCTGCGGCGGCGGAATCGTCCTCCTATCAACGCGATCGCATTGGGGTGTTTGATAGTGGGGCGGGGGGCTTGACGGTGTTGCGGCAGGTCTATCGGCAGTTGCCCCATGAATCGGTGGTATATTTTGGCGACACGGCGCGGGTGCCCTACGGAACGCGATCGGCGGCTGAGATCCTGCAATTTGTCCGCGAGATCTTGACGTGGATGCAGGCGCAGTCGGTGAAGCTGGTGATCATGGCGTGTAATACCAGCGCCGCACTGGTGCTCGATCAGGTGCGATCGGAATTTAATCTGCCGATCGTTGGGGTGTTGTTGCCCGGTGCGCGGGCAGCGGTGCGGGTGGGCAAGCGGATTGGGGTAATTGCCACGCCTGCGACGGCGGCAAGTAATGCCTATCGGGCGGCGATTCAGGAAATCGACCCGACGGTGGAGGTGTGGCAAGTGGGTTGCCCGGAGTTTGTGCCGTTGATTGAGCAAAATCGCTTGAGCGACCCCTATACAAAGGCGATCGCCCAGCACTACCTCACCCCTCTGCTAGAGCAACAGATCGACACCCTGGTCTATGGCTGCACCCACTATCCCCATTTAGAACCCATCCTCAAAACCATTTTGCCCGCCAAAATTCAACGGGTTGACCCGGCGGTGCATGTGGTGGCTGCCGCTGCCCAAGAGCTGGATCTGTTGGGATTGCGCCATACCCGCCCTGCCCTGCCCACCCAGTTTTATGTCAGCGGTCCGCCGGAGCAGTTTGTGCGGGTAGCGAAGCATTACTTGGGCTATACGCCAGTTGTGGAGCAGGTGGGTATGGCGCGATCGCCTCTAGTTCCGTCTCCCAACCCCTCTCAGCGGAGACTCCCGAACCCTAAACCGCCGCTTAGATCAGCAATCGCGCATTGAAACACCAGGGGATCTGATAATTTGATTACCATGAGTTGTTTGTGATTGCATAAGTTGAGAGCGCAGGTATGGGATTAATTGTGCAGAAATATGGCGGCACTTCGGTGGGTTCCGTTGAGCGGATTCAAGCCGTGGCTGAGCGGGTGAAGCGCACTGTTGCCGCAGGGCATTCCCTGGTGGTGGTGGTGTCGGCGATGGGAAAAACCACCGATGGCTTGGTCAAGCTTGCCTACGAAATTTCTGCCCAACCCAGTCGGCGCGAGATGGACATGCTGCTCTCAACCGGGGAGCAAGTGTCGATCGCCCTCCTCAGCATGGCATTGCAGGAACTCGACCAACCCGCTGTTTCCCTCACCGGGGCGCAGGTGGGCATCGTCACCGAAGCCGCCCACACCCGTGCTCCGAATTTTGCGGAATTGATCCCGATCGCATCCAACGCCATCTCAACCAGGGAGAAGTGGTGGTGGTGGCAGGGTT
>JAAUSV010000464.1 GCA_012032525.1 Leptolyngbyaceae cyanobacterium SL_7_1 | reverse complement strand
GATGAATCTCTGTAGGGGACATGGCAGCGCCATGTCCCTACTTCTCCGTCAACGCCCCACGACCCATCCCAATCGTCTGCTGGCGGATTTTGAATCCAGTGTTGGCAGCGATCCATGTAGAGCAACGCAGCTTTGTCGTTGATATCAATTTCTTCGATGATGGTGGAGAACTCGTTCCAGGCTTGGCGAAACTTGCGGCTGCGGTAGAATCCTAAGCCCTTGTGGTAGAGGTCGATCGATCGCTGCTTTTGCTCTGGCGGGGGGTCGGATTGTAGCCCGACCAGTTCATACACCGAGACGGGGCGGGTTTTGCCTTTGACTCTGATGTAGTCGAGTTCGCGGACAACGATGCGATCGGCACAGGGTTGATAGTGCTTTCGCTGATAATAATGTCGGTGCCGTAGATTTTGCTGGCTCCTTCTAGGCGAGAACCGAGGTTGACACCATCGCCGATCGCCGTGAATTCCATCCGGCGACTAGAGCCGATGTTGCCGCTGATTACTTCATCGGAGTTAATGCCGATGCCAATGCGGATAGGGCTGAGTTGGCGGAGGGTACGTTCGGCGTTGAACTCGGTCAGGCGGCGGCGCATTTCTAGGGCGGTTTGCACTGCCATCCATTCGTGATCATCTAGCGGTAAGGGGGAACCAAACACCGCCATAATGGCATCGCCAATGTATTTATCCAACGTGCCCCGGTAGGTGAAGACAGCCTCAACCATGCGCTCAAAGTAGTCGTTGAGCATTTCCACCACCTCTTCGGCGGTGAGGCTTTCGGTGATGGCAGTGTAGCCGCGAATGTCGGAGAACAGGACGGTAACTTGCTTGCGATCGCCCCCATCTTCGCCGCATCGGGGTTTTCGAGAATCTGCTCTGCCAACTCCTGGGTCATGTAGCGGTAGAGCGTACTTTTCATCCGCTTTTCATCGCTGATGTCGTCCATCACCACCAGGGCACCAGACACGCGGTTGTTATCTTCGGCATCGGCGATCGTATTGATCGACAGGTTGACGCTGCGCTGTTCCTTGCTGTGCAACGACTGGAGGGTTTGATCGGGGTAGTATTGCTGGCGGCTCTTTTCATCTCCGGCTTTTAGCGCGGAGCCAAACCATTTCGAGAAATCACCCTTGTCAATTTGGATTAGATCGTGAACGGTGCGCCCTTCCAGCACCTCGTTGGCGGCTAGTCCTAGCAATTCCCTGGCACTCTCGTTGGCGGCGATGATTCTGCCATCTTTGTCGGTGGAGATGACGCCGTTGGAAAGCGATCGCAAAATGTCACGCTGCATTTGCTCCTGCTGCTTTACCTTGGCGAATAGCTTGGCGTTTTTCAGCGCCACCCCGGCTTGAATATTGAACACCTCCATAAATTCCTGGTCGGTGCGGTTGAAGCTGGCGTGCCAACACTCTGGGGCGCGGGGCCACTCGGTGGGGTCGTAGGGGGGGAAGTCGCCTTGCTTTTTCTTATTCACCAGTTGGGTGACGCCGATCAGTTCGCCATCGGCAAACACGGGCATACACAACAAGCTACAGGTGCGATAGCCATTGTCGCGATCGAACTTCTTGGAATTCTCAGAATCGGGATTGGTGTAGAGATCAAAGGGGATGACCAAGGTAGTACCCGTTTGCGCCACTCGTCCGGCAAAGCCAACCCCAATGGGGACGCGCCGTTCCTCCAACTCTCCTTCTAAGTTGGGGAGTTTTGTCCAGAGGTCGTTGCGATCGCTGTCGATCAGCCACAGGGTGCTGCGATCGGCATTCATCAGCTTTTTTGCCTCGTCCATTACCCGCCGTAACGTGTCATCTAAGTCGAGACTACTTTTGCTGAGGGATTCGGTCGCCGCAATTAGGGCATTGGCAGCACGTTGGCGTTGGGTGGCGATGTAGAACGATCGGGAGGATTCTAAAATCAGCCGAATCGATGGCGAAAACTCGTTAAACAAGTGTTCATCAGCTTCCGTAAAGCCGTTCAGATCGATCTGTTGATCGAGGGGCAACCGGGATTCGGAGCTGGGTTTTAATTTATTCATCAGTTGCACCACCGCCACCAAGTCTCCTGCATCGGTGAGCAGGGGAAGTGCCAGCATGGTGTAGGTGCGATATCCAGTCTCTCGATCTTTCTTTTGGGCAAACGCCGAACGGGGATCGTCGTAGAAATCAAAGGGAATATTGACGACTCTCTTATGCATGGCGACTTCACCCGCAATCCCCTGATCGATGGGCATGCGGATTTCCAACATACCGCCTTCGCTCTGTGCCACGATCGAGTAGAGTTCTTGGCGTTCGTCGTCTAGCAAGAAAATACTGGCGCGATCGACATTGAGCAACTCCGCCGTCTTGAAGGTGATTGAACTCAGCATCTCCTCCAAGATCGCATCAAACCCCTGCATGTCTAACATCGACAGGGTTTGATGGACAACTCTCAGCTTTTCCTCAACCTCGGTGACCACTTGCCGAAAGGTGTCCTGCTTGAGCGGGGCAAGGAAAGTGGAGAATGATCCCCGTGTCGTGGTGAGGGCACCCGCCGATGGATTGCTTGCCCTGTAATCATCGTAGTCCTGGGTTTCGTTGGTGACGTTGGTGATGGTTGTTTTGGTAACGGAGGTAGTTTCGAGGGTGGGGGATACGTCGATCGCCCCCACTGGAGTTGCTTCCATCCGTTGCGAGGTAACTTCGACTACTTCCACCACGGTGGTTGTTTCCACCGCAACCGTTGGCTTGGAGTCACCAGCCGGAACATTATTTTGTAGATGCGGAGATGAAGCCGTCATAGGACTTTCTCAGAAAGGAGCTTCCAATTAAGAATTACCCTAAACGTAAACTGGTCTGTAAGCAATATTGGCAAGCCCCCTGAATTTGAGATCGACCCAGCAAGGAACTGGTGGCGATCGATCAGCGCTAATTCAAGAAACCTCTTCTTAGAAGTCTTTTTTAGCACAAAATTGCGATCGATTTGGCTGTGGGCAATTTTGGGTGTTGAACGGCGTTACCTAAGACTGTATCCGCTTGACTGCTATTCAACAAGCGGCGATTGATACAAACAGGGCGATCGTGACAGGCACTTGGAATGGAATGGCTAGGCTGTTCTTATGGTCTTAGAATCTCCTTATATTGTCCTTACATATATATGGGTCAGTTTTGGAAAATGGTTTGGGCTAGTGGGTTGTGGCTGCTACCCTCCCCAAATTCACCAGACCCTTCATCCCTCCGCCTTCATCCTCAGCGATCGCACCGTCTCAACCACCCCGCTGCCACCCGATCGATCTCGTCCACCGTATTAAATCGTCCAATGCCAAAGCGAATCGAGGCATAGGCAAGCTCCGGAGAGCGCCGATC
>JAAUSV010000463.1 GCA_012032525.1 Leptolyngbyaceae cyanobacterium SL_7_1 | reverse complement strand
TAATGAATGTAATGCACTTGAATTTCATTTGGGCTAGACAAGTTCCAATGGTGAATTAATTGCCGCATCTGTCTTGCTGTCAGCATTTGGCTATATCGATTTAAGCTCGCACCAATTAGTTTAAAGCTCTTGAAGAATTCGATCGCATCTCTATAAACCAGACAAAATTCTTTCTCGTACCAAGTACACTTGACTGAACTATCGGTTAATTGTTCGCTCAGATAACCAGGATTTGGCAGAGGATTAGCCGTAAAAGGAATACTTGTTTGTTGACATGCCTGTTTCCATTCAGGAAAACTGCGATCGCTAGGGAAGGAAACTAGTAAAACTCCTCCTGGTTGCAAAGCCGCTACCAGTCTTTGCAAGCTTTCTAGTGGCTGCTCAAACCATTGGATGACGAATCCACCCACGATCGCTGCATAAACAGCCTCCGTATTAACAGTTTCACCATCTAATTGATTGAAGGAGAGCGATCGAGGTTGGCTTGCAATCAATAAGTTGCGCTGACAAAACTCCAACATTTCTGGAGAAATATCTGTAATTTCAAGATGGCGATCGGGAAACTGTTCAATCAGTTTTTGAGTAATAAATCCTGTACCGCAACCAATTTCTAAAATTTCGCCATCAGGAATTTTTGATTGATGTCTTAGGATAGAAATTAAAGTTTCAGCACATTCCTGCTGAATGCTTGCCCAACGGTTATAAGCTGGCGCTGCATTACCAAAATTTTGGGCTACTTGGTATTTGTAATCTGTTTCCACAACGCTGGTGTTTAGGTCGTACAAACTGTTAGTTTACAAGCAAAGATCCAATAATTTCACTTACATTAGAAAAATCTGCTGCCCCAGATCCCCGGCTTCTTCGGAGAAGCCGGGGATCTTTGGATTATAGGAGTAACAAACAATTTAAATGCTCGACTAGTAAATTCCAACAGACTTGAGTATGGGTAAAAGGTAAAGCATGACCTGCATCCTGGATTTCAAAATTATTAGCATTATCCTGCAACTGCTCAACCATTTCCTGTCCTTTAGTAAAAGAAACAATTCGATCGCCAGTTCCATGAAAAATAATTGTTTGGGGAATTGATTTCAACATATCTAAATTCATAGAACAGATGTTTAAATTTTTCAAATCCGCAAGCAATAACTCATGGTTCAAATTCTTTGCCAATCGCTCCACATCTAAACAACCGCAATTCTCCTTGAAAGCATTTAACACTATTTCAGGATGGGATTGACAATCACGAATCATCTGCCGCAAAACTAGTTGCGATCGCCGCTGCTCTCTTTGCTCACAGGGATGAAAATTAATAAAACTACTAAAAATAACTAGTAAATCAGCTTGTTTAAATTGCTCGATCGGGCACAAATGCAGTCCATAGGAATGTACTAGAAGAATTCTATATCGACCATCTATGAAACTTGGAGAAAAAGCAGAGCCAAAATATCCGCGATCGAAGCTAGTTAAAGGAATTTGATAGTTGGCAAACCGCGTTTTCCAGGATGTCCAGCAATGGCGATCGAATCCCCAGCCATGATAGGCGATCGCCTCAATCGGTTGATTCATGCCACGCCCCGATCGTTTTCACTAGATACTCCAATTGCTCAGGGGTGTGCTGACTAGAGAGGGCAAATCGCAGACGCGCCATGCCCGCTTCTACGGTGGGAGGACGAATGGCGGTTGCAAGAATTCCCCGCTCTTCCAACCAATTTGAGAGATCCAACGTCTTCTCTGCATCTCCTAAAATTAACGGAATAATATGAGAACTAGAATTTCCAATTGTGTAATTTAAGTGTTGCAATTGAACCCGCAGATTGTCTGCCTGTTGGCTCAAATAGTGCCGCCGATCTTCTAATTTTGGAAGCAAGGTTAGGGCAGCTACAACTGCACCGATCACCGCTGGAGGTAAGGCGGTTGTGTAGATAAAACCAGGGCAATAATTGATTAAGTAATCTTTGACTTTTTGAGAGCAGGTAATGAATGCTCCAAACACACCGATCGCCTTACCAAACGTGCCGATCGCCATATCCACGTCTGTCCGGCAAGCCGCTAATCCCATCCCCCCCTTTCCCATCACCCCAAAGGCATGGGCATCATCTAAATAAAGAATGGCATTGTGGGTTTCAGCTAATTGAATCAAAGCATCTACATCACTGCGATCGCCATCCATACTAAACACGGTTTCTGACACAATCAATATCCGACTGTAGGATTTTGAAGATGCTTTAATCAGTAATGCTTCCAAATGATTTAAGTCGTTATGACGGTAGCGCATCAATCGGGCACCACTGGCAAGAATGCCTTGGATTAAACTATTGTGAATCAGGCGATCGCCCAACACCAGCGCCGATCGATCCAACAAGGCTGGCAGAATGGTTGCATTCGCTTGAAACCCAGAGTTAAACAGCAGTGCGGCTTCCCGTCCACAGGCGATCGCCAATTGTTCTTCTAGCTGGTGATGAATGCTGTATGTTCCCGTAACTAAGCGAGATGCTGTAGAACCCGCACCGTATCGCTGTGCGTAGGTTTGAGCTGCTTCGATCAACGCAGGATGTTTGGATAGTCCCAGGTAATCGTTGGCACTAAAGTTGAGTAGGCGGCGATCGCCCCTCACGCCATAAACCGCATCTTCAGGGTCAAATAGATGGAGCGATCGAAGCTGATGGGTTTGCTGCCGTTGCTCTAACAATTGATCAATAAATTGAAATTTGTCTGTTTCGATCACAAATCCACTCGATTCTTACTGTTGGTTAATTTGAATTAATCACAATTCGCACAATTAGATGATCGCTAAAAACTGGCTCATTGCCATTCTCAGTCGGATTGTATGCCGGGTTAAATTGCCAGGTTTTCACCAAACACGTTGCCAACTCAATATAAGCCAAACTTAAACTACTGCCCTGATCGCGCAAAACTGCCTGTTGCACCTGTCCATTCGGTTCAATCACCAGTTGCAAGGGCACTTCCTGTCCCAAGTCTCGTTGGCTCTCTGGGTCAAGAATGCATGAGTTTGGATCAAACGGATCACGGATGGATGGGTCGGGGGTGAAGCTTTGAGTGGAGCTAACTGGGGAAGGTAGCACTTGAGGAATGTCATAGGCTTCGTCGGGGGGAAGGCTGGCTATCCCCACAATGCTGGCGGTCAGACTGGTCGGAGCTGCTTCACTGTTGATTCCTACTTCGGGAAGATCGTCTTGGTCGCCTGTGCCTCCGGTGGGAGCAGGCGTAACAGGGTCTGTGGGTGGGGAAGGGGAGGCGGAGCAGGCAGGGGAGGGGCAGAGGGAGCAGGGATAGGGTGGCGAAGGAGCAGGGGGCAGAGGGTGCTGGTTCGTGGATTGGGACT
>JAAUSV010000462.1 GCA_012032525.1 Leptolyngbyaceae cyanobacterium SL_7_1 | reverse complement strand
GTGACGAATCCTACGAGGGAGGCAATCGACACAATCCCTCCCGTCAGTGCCACCGCAATCGCCCCACCCACCAACGCCAGAGGCAGGTTAATCATGATCATGGCGGTGGAGGCGATCGATTTCACTGAGAGATACATGATGATGGTGATGACTACGAAGGCGATCGCACTAAACAGCAGAATGTTCTGGGAGGCGCGGGCTTCGGCTTCAAATTGTCCGGCGTATTGAATGTAGTAACCCGCAGGAATTTGCACCTGTTGGCTGACCTTGGCTTGAATATCATTGACCACAGAGTGTAAATCCCTACCTTGGGCGTTGGCAGCGACCACAATCAATCGAGAAACATTTTCCCGATTAATCGTGTTGGGTCCTGTGCCATCCTCGATCGTCGCCACCTGTGCCAGTGGAATTTTATTGCCACTGGGCGTATCGACCACTAAGTTGCCGATGGTGTCCAGATTTTGACGCGCTTCCGGTTGCAGCCACACAACTAAATCAAAGGTTTGCTGTTGCTCTAAAACCTGGGAAACCACCCGCCCATTTAGGGCAGTCTCGATCGTTTCTGCTAGTTGCCCGATCGTCAATCCATAGCGGGCAGCGGCAACTCGATCGAACCGAATTTGAATCTGCTCAACCGGGATTTGGGGTTCAAGCTGGAGATCGACAATGCCTTCGACCGATTGCATGACATCATTTACTTGTTGTCCCAAAGTGCGGAGTTGCTCTAGTTCAGCACCGAAAATCTTAACAGCGATCGCACTTCTCACCCCCGACAACACCTCATCCATCCGGTGGGAAATAAAACCACCCACGTTGGGGGCGGCTCCTGGGACTTGGTTAAACTCCTGACGCAACAACTCGATGCTGGCTTTGCGGTCTTTCATCCCCGCCTCGCTCAACTCCACATCGATGTGGGTCAGGTTTACCCCAGCGGCATCGGCATCGCCCGCCGCCCGTCCAGAGCGCACCTGGATACTTTGAAAATTGGGATAATCCTTCAACGCATATTCCAGCACCGAGGCAGCACTGTTGGTGGCTTCTAGGGAGGAACCGGGGTAGAGCAGCAGGGTGTTGACCAAGGATTGTTCCTGAAATTCTGGGAGAAAAATGCGTCCGAAGGATGGTACTACGATGATTGCGGCGACTAAACTGGCTGCTGCAATCCCCAAAATGACGATCGATCGCCGTATGGAAAACCGCAGCAGTGGCAAGTAGATTGATTTGAAAAATCGAGCCACCCAGGGTTCGCGTTCGGGTAGACGACCGTAGGGCAACAAAATCGCACAGAGGGCTGGGGTGACGGTTAAAGCGACGACACTAGACGCCAACACGGCGGCTAAATAGCCCAACCCCATTGGGATGAAAATGCTGCCTTCCACCCCGGTGAGCGCAAAGATGGGCGAGAAGACGACGATCGTAATGATCGTGGCTCCAAACACCGAATCGCGTACCTCCTGACATCCCTCAAATACCACGTCTAGAACGGGGCGCGGGTTGGCAGAGTATTTATTTTCCCTGAGACAGCGGTAGACATTCTCGGCATCGACGATCGCGTCATCCACCGCCGAACCGATCGCCACCGCCAACCCTCCCAGTGTCATCGTGTTCAGCCCTTGCCCCAACCAGTTGAGCGCTAACACCCCAATTAATAGGGATAGCGGCAATGCCGCCAGACACACGGCTAAGTTACGCCAATTCATCAGGAATGGAATCAGGATTAGGGCAACGATAATGCTGCCCTCGATCAAGGCTGCTCGGACGTTTTCGATCGAGGCATCGATGTAGGTTTCCTGGCGAAAGGTTGTGGCAACCTCAATTCCCTCTGGCAATCCGGCTTTTACCTCGGTCATGGCGGCTTCCACCGAGCGGGTGACGGTGGGGGTGTCGGCTTGGGGCTGTTTGTTAATCAGCGCTACGACGGCTTTTTCGGTGTTGACGCTGGCATCGCCTCGCTTGATGGCTGCGCCGATTTTGACCTCAGCCACATCGGTAATCCTGATCGGTGTGCCATCCCGCGATGTGATCACGGATTGCTTCAGGTCTTCAATATCCTCGATTCGCCCGATCCCTCGGATCAGTTTCTCGCGATCGGGGGTGATCAAATAACCCCCCGGAGCATTGGCATTTGCCGCTGCAACTGCCTCTGATACGTCCTGAAGGGATACATTGAACGCCTGGAGCTTTTCTGGAGCCACTAGAACCTGGTATTGCCGCTCATCCCCCCCCAAACACGATTATCTGGGCAACTCCTGGCACTGCCAATAGTCGGTTGGTGACTTGCCCGACAATTCTCCGCAACTCCATCAAGTCAATGGTGTCGGAGGTAAAGGCGTAGGTGACGATCGTACCAATCGGCGAACTAATCGGAGCAATTTGGGGATCAAGCCCTTGGGGTAGCTTGTTTTGCGCCGACTGTAACCGCTCCGTTACCAGTTGTCTAGCCTGGTAGATATCACTCCCCCCAATTGAACACCACCCGCACCACCGAAATGCTGGGAGCACTGGACGATCGCACCGCACTGACACCCGGTGTGCCATTGATCGCGCTCTCGATCGGCAGGGTCACCAGCGATTCCACTTCCTCTGGAGCCAGCCCCGGTGCTTCGGTTTGAATTTCCACTTGCGGCGGTGCAAAGGTGGGAAACACATCCAACGGCATCTGAGTAATAGTGCGGAAAATCCAGAGGGTGACGACGATCGCGCCGAGAATCACCAACCAGCGCCGGGAAATTGCCCATTGAATAATGGCACTGAGCATAAAAATTTAATCGTTATAGCTGTAGTTACAAAAATGTCCTAATGGTTCTGGCGACTGCCATAGTAAAGGATTGAAATCGCGATCGCTCCTCAAGCTCATGGGGTTGAATCAAGTAAAATAACATCAGATACCCTCCCAAATGTATGACAACGAAAGACCTGATTATTCAAGCACTGGATGACGTTCCTGAGTCTGCTCTATCAGAGATTTTGGACTATGTCCAAGGTCAAAGACTGGAACAGTCACAGAGCTTGCAGGAAAGAATTTGGCAAGCATATTTAGAGTCAGAACACGAGCGTGAGGAGGTTTACCGTCGCCTTGCAGACTCCTGAATTTCTCGATCAAGCGAGTGTTTTGCGCATTCACGACCGACAACTTCAAAGGTTTGGCGGAACTCCAGGTTTACGAGATGTCGGCTTGCTAAAATCGGCTCTGGCGCAGCCCCAAGCGAGTTTTGGTGGTGAGCTATTGCACAGCACGATCGCTGAGCAAGCCGCTGCCTACCTGTCATCATTTGGCAATGAATCATCCATTTCTAGATGGCAACAACGGACTGCCTTTGCCATGATGGATGTTTTTTTGAGACTAAATG
>JAAUSV010000039.1 GCA_012032525.1 Leptolyngbyaceae cyanobacterium SL_7_1 | reverse complement strand
TTAGGGCGGGCAGTGTCCAGAGTAGAATGACTCTCCAGGAAAGTTTCATGGCTTTTATCAGTTTCTCGATGAATTTAATCTAAGTCAATTGTGCGGGTCTCATGATTCGATGGGTCAATCCCTGCTAGCGCATCCCGTCGCGCCATCAACTGGCAACTGGGGCACGAGGTAAACCCTGGATTAGGTTACAGCGAAGAATCAAAGAATATTATGAGAGAGAATGTTAATTAAATTTAACGTAATTGGTGGAATTGGATCAACTAGTGTGCCCATAGAGCCCGCCCGAAGCAGCAAAACCTAGCCAACTACGTGCAACTTCAATGAATTCAATGATCGATTACTCATTAACAAACCGATTTATGGGGGGCATGGTGGGAGCAGTGCTGGGGGAGTGCATTGGCACTTGGAGCCGTATGCATCCTCCTGTAACGCTGCGATCGCTACACCACGTCGCTTGGACAGCACCTAATTCAGCCAACTTGCCATTGAACTGGAGTCTGGAGCTGGTCGAAGGGGTGACAGCCTTGCTCAAACCAGTACCTGGAGATTTAGCAAGGGTAATAGCGCGAATTCAATTAGCCCCCTCCGTGGCGAATCGAGCGATCGCCAGTCTGCCCTTAGCATTTTACCTCCACAATGACTCCCTGCTATTGCGCCAATCCCTTGAGGCAACGCTCAACCCCTCTACCCCGTCAGCACAAATCGAGCAGACAACGATCGCCCTTTTAGTGGATGTTGTGGCGGCTCTGCTTCGCGGGGACGACCCCATACAACCCATCCGCTATGCGATCGACAATAGCGAACTGGCTCAGACCTGTCCCGCCCTCATCTATCGCCTGACCCAACTTTATGACCTACACACCCAAAAGTTGGGTTTAGCTGCGGCGGCACAATTGAGTTACGAAGACGATTTGCCCCAACTATCGCGGGCAAATTTAATGAGTCAGGAGACCGTGGTTTTAATCAATGCCCTAGCGATCGCACTCTATGGCTTCCTCAGTTCTCCTGAGCATTTTCGGTTGGCGATCGTGCGGGTGGCTGCCTTTGGCTATACGCCATCGCTAACCTGCACATTAGTCGGTATATTGTCAGGAGTCCATAACACTATGACTGACATCCCTCTCGTGTGGCGGCAGTTCCTGAGGCACACCGAAGGACAGGTTGAGCAAGCGCCGGACTTAGACCAGCATCTAGCCGTATTGTCAAAGCAATTAACGGCGGTTTGGTCAGGAGTTTACTGTCTAGATAGGACGACTCCGGCTTCTCCGGTAGTGGTTTCGATGTCCCAGTCCTGGCAATGCTTACAGCATGACAGAGCATTATGACTGGGCTGACTATAAAAGCCCTGCCCGCTCCATGCCCTTAAAAGGAATGACGACAAATTTCTCCGATGCATTATCAGGATACTCCTAATGACATACCACCCTGCTAAAAATGACTTAGGTATACTAGTTCAAGATGATCTAATCAGTCATGATCCTGTAAGTCACAATCCTGTAAGTCACAATCCTGCCAATCTTCACTCAATTGAGGTGAACGTTGTTGGATAGCGCTGCTGCCATCTATCGCCAGCTACCGGAACTATTAACCCTAGAGTGGTTTCGGGTAAATTAATGAAATCCCTTCGACTATTGAAACAGCAGGTAGGTCATTGGTGGCTATGGCTTCCGAGAGGTATTCGGAGGCACGTATATTTTGTCTGGAAACACCTGTCAACCTGGAGAGACACTTACCTTACTGCTGAATCTCTCCAAGGTTGGCAACGTTGGTTAGAGCAAGGCTTTAACCAACGATTGACGGTAATCCCACACTCGCGCTCCCTAAAGCGCAAATCTAATAGTAGGGGCGTTCTCCATCCTCTTGGTATCCTTCTAATAGCGGTTATTTCGCTCACCAGTACCATTGGCTACCATTTCTACAACGAACCTCAACTGCGAGTTGAGGCGATTGCCCCCCAAACCCTTAGAGCACCCTATTCCACCGTGGTGGAAGATAGTGAAACCACTGAAAAAAGCCGCAAGGAAGCGCGGGTCGGAGCTATTCCAGTCCTGATGATCGATGCGTCGATTGATCAGGAGATCGATCAAGCCCTTCAGCGACTATTGGTGCAAGGCGATGAGTTGCGTTATCAGATAGGAGCATTTCCCTTTTTAGATTCTTCGCTTCTCTCCGTCAACACACAAAAGGTTTTACGACAATCCAGCGATAAGCTCTGGCAAGCCATCCTAGAAGCAGTTGAGCAACCCTACAGCCCCTCTTCTACCCCGCTCAACCCGCCGGGGCAACCCAACAAACCTTTAAATTTCGATCGCCTCAATCCCTCTGAGCAAGTGGCAATCTTAGAATTACAAATTTACCGTCGAACCCACTCCCTGGAAGATTTTGAGGCATTAAAGCAGTTAGTTACTCGCATCCGTCAGCGTTATGTCCTAGTCAGCCGATCGCTTGCCTCCTCAGCCGATGGACTCACTCCTCTCTA
This sequence comes from Leptolyngbyaceae cyanobacterium SL_7_1, assembly GCA_012032525.1. Classification (GTDB taxonomy): domain Bacteria; phylum Cyanobacteriota; class Cyanobacteriia; order Elainellales; family Elainellaceae; genus JAAUSV01. The sequence continues at coordinate 19,089 of JAAUSV010000039.1, read as the reverse complement.
CGATGACTCTTTGTTTACCCTGACTGACGCCGAGTGGTTGACTACCAAAGCAGCCATTGATGACGCACTCAATCGGATTTTGACTCAGGGCATTCCCCCAGGACTTCCAGAGGAAATCTTGCAGGATGCTATTCAGGTTCAACTTCAACAACAGGTGCCAAGTAGTGCTTTACCGTTGGCAACCAAGTTACTCACCACAGTGACTAAGCCCAATCTAGTTCAAGATGCAGAGCAAACCCGTCTTCGGGCAGAGCAAGCCGCTCAGAATGTGGAACCAGTCATGGTAGACATCCGCCAGGACGAAGTTATTGTCTCCCAAGGAGAGATGATTACTCAATCCGATTTTGTGTTGCTCGATTACTTTGGACTGAGTCGTCGAGGAATCAATTGGGTGGGATTGATCGGGTTGGGAACTTGGATTACGGGCGCAGTCATCATTTTTCTACTGGTGGAGCGCCAACTTCACAGTGGATTTCGGCGACGAGACTACATCCTAGTTTTGCTGCTGGCATTGAGCACTCCTCCGTTGGTTGCCATTGGATTTTCTGCTACCAGCCTCCCCTTGATTGGCTTGTTAATTGGTAGTTTTTATGGCTCAGCGTTGGGAGTGACGGTGGTTGGGTTGCTGGGGCTGACAGTCCCCCTCGCCATGGACATCAGCTCAAATCATCTAATCGCCACCTTGATTAGTAGTTTGGTGGGGGCAGGAATGGCGGGGCGATTGCGATCGCGTGAGGAATTGGCACTGTTAGGTGGAGTGGTCGGACTAGTCCAAGGAGTAATGTATCTCCTCTTGAGTTTAAGTCTGAGTGCAGCTAATCCAGTCTGGTACAGCATTTTTACGGTATCTGCTCTCCAGGGTTTGATCGGCATCGCCTGGAGTGTGGTGGCGTTAGGAATCAGCCCCTACTTAGAGCATGTGTTCGATCTAGTAACGCCAATTCGTTTGGCAGAGCTTTCTAATCCCAACCGTCCTCTCCTGAAACGGTTAGCATCCGAGGCACCAGGCACCTTTCAACACACATTGTTTGTTGCTAGTTTGGCAGAGGCAGCCGCACGATCGCTCCGCTGCAACGTAGAACTGGTAAGAGCTGGGACGCTTTATCACGATATCGGCAAAATGCACGACGCCATGGCGTTCATTGAGAATCAAATGGGTGGAGCCAATAAGCATGATGCGATCGATGAACCCTGGCTCAGTGCTGCAATTATCAAGAAACACGTCAGTGAGGGATTGGTGATGGCACGCAAATATCGCCTGCCAAAAGCCATTCAAGCCTTTATCCCAGAACATCAGGGAACAATGCTCATCGCCTACTTCTACCACGAAGCCCAAAAGCGATCGCAACTCCATCCATCCCTGGTTGTGCGAGAATCCGATTTTCGCTACGACGGTCCCATCCCCCAATCCCGCGAAACAGCGATCGTTATGCTAGCGGACTCCTGTGAAGCCGCATTGCGATCGCTCAAAGATGCCACCCCTGAAGAAGCCCTTGCCCTTATCAACCGAATCATGCGAGCGCGCTGGCAAGATGGGCAATTGACCGATTCTGGGTTATCTCGGCTGGAATTAGGAAAAATCGCCGAAATTTTTGTCTGTGTTTGGCAGCAATTTAACCACCAGCGCATTGCCTATCCCAAGCTGGCTCCAACGTCTTCCCCAGCTAGCTAGCTCAACACCTAACTAGACACCTCTGCCATTTCAATCACTCGCCCTTCCAGATCTTTCACCAAAAAGTTTAGGGGTTTATCGCGGCGGATTTTGTGACGCACTCCACGAGTTTGAACCCGCAGTAGGATCAATTCTAAACAATCGTGGTCAAAGCAAACATGCCGCTGCCGATTCTTTTGTCCTAACCCTGCTCCCGCAATAATGTGCAGTTGGGTATTTTTCTTGAGTTGATACCACAACCCATCTGCGCCTTTGTAGGATGAGCCAGTTGACGTAGCCATGCTGCTGGTAGACAGATAGAGTGGGTCAATTCCGGCTGCTCCTAAGGTCTGTTCATAATTGTAATAATAGTGAAGGGGGACGTCAGCGGCGGGCAAGTCTAGCATTCCCTCATAAAACTGCTTGGCAAATTCTAAGTCAGACACCATGATAGTGTGGACTTTAGGAGCGCTAGTCAAAAACATCCACATGGCAGCGGCATAGGCAACTAACAGCAACACCATGATGCCTTGGGTGGAAAGCAATCCATCCAGGGGCAACGACAACACGACCGCGCTAGGTAGGATTAACGGCAATGGGGAAAGAACTGTCAAAACCATGAATAGAAAAGGTTAGATCAATTTTGCTGATAAGAACTCAACCAACACCAATGAATGTTAGGTCTCTTCGTTCTAAATGCTATTAGTCTAGCAATGGAGTTGTAATTCCATCGAGTTTGCAGATAACAGAAACACACAATTCAGTGGTGAGGACGAAACAGGCATGGCGGGACGACTATTACTCGTAGATGATGAACCCGGATTGCGGCAAGCCGTACAAGCTTATTTAGAAGACAGTGGCTTTACCGTTGACGTGGCGAGCAATGCTCAGGATGGATGGGAACGTATCCAACAGCTTACTCCCGACCTGGTCATTACCGATGTCATGATGCCCCAAGTCGATGGTTATCAGTTCTTGAAACAGTTGCGAGAAGACCCACGCTATGAGGCATTACCAGTTGTATTTTTAACCGCACGAGGCATGACTTCTGATCGCATTCAAGGCTACAACTCCGGCTGCGATGCGTACCTCTCCAAACCATTTGACCCCGATGAACTGGTGGCAATTATCTCCGGGTTGCTAGCTCGGCGGGAGACGATGACTAAATCGATCGCAGGCGACGGTGAAACCCCGGATATTGCCGACATGGCACGGCAAATCGCTGAGATCAAGGCGATGTTGTCCCAACGGGGAAACATTTCTCAAACCCCCGCTCCAATTCGGCACGACTTTACAGCACGAGAACAGAGTGTTTTAGAACTTGTCGCAAAAGGACTGATGAATAAGGAGATCGCTCGTGATCTCAACACCAGCGTTCGCAACGTTGAAAAATATGTCAGTCGGCTATTTAGCAAAACTGGTACAAATAGTCGTACCGAGCTAGTTAGATATGCGCTAGAACACGGGTTAGCTAAATAAAAATTAGATAGATAAAAAATGGGTGGAACAGGCTGCTCCACCCATTTTTAGCTCAGCAGACGATCGCCCTAGCGACCGATGCCAACAAACCGGTAGCCCATCCGCTCTAGGGCTTCTTGGTCAAGGAAGTTGCGACCGTCGATGATCACAGGGTGGTTCATCAACTTCGACATTTTGGCATAGTCTAGGTCACGGAACTGCGCCCAGTCCGTCACCAACACTAATGCATCACAGCCATCAGCTAACCGCTCAGGGTCGGTTTCTACGATCACGTTTGACAAGCCATGGCGCATGCCGGTCTGAGAAACGATTGGGTCATAGGCTTTGACCTTGGTGCCCAATCGGTTCAACTGCTCAATCATGTCTAGTGCCGGGGCATCGCGCATGTCGTCGGTATCTGGCTTGAAGGTCAAGCCCAACAACCCAACGGTTTTACCCTTGAGGATCTTCAACACTTGCTGAAGCTTCTCAATCACGATCAATCGTTGACGTTGGTTAACACTGACAGCAGACTTGAGCAGTTGAGCTTCGTAGCCATAGTCATCTGCGGTGTGGATCAGCGCTGCCACATCTTTCGGGAAGCAGGAACCACCCCAGCCAATCCCCGCCTGTAGGAACTTGCCACCGATGCGGGAGTCGAGTCCGATGCCTTTTGCCACTTGGGTGACATCGGCACCGACGCGATCGCAGATGTTAGCCACTTCATTAATGAAGCTAATCTTGGTCGCAAGGAAGGCGTTAGACGCATACTTCACCATCTCCGCCGAGCTGAGGTCGGTGACCAAAACAGGAACCGTAGGAGCGGTCTTGTCTTCAGCAAACTGGCGAGAGACGATCGGGGCATAGAGTTCCTTCATAGCGGCGATCGCCCGGGGGCTGTTGCTGCCAAGGACGATGCGATCAGGGTTAAAGGTATCAAACACCGCCGAGCCTTCTCGCAAAAACTCAGGATTACTGACAACGTCGAAATCTGCTTTTAGATCGCTGGCACCCACTTCAACCCCAGCCGGAACCAACGTCTTCTGCCGTTCACCCACACCGTCTAGGACGATCATCCGTACCCAGTCGCCAGAGCCAATAGGCACGGTCGATTTGTTGACGATGACCTTATAACCATCATTGAGGTGGGCACCGATGCCACGAGCCACTGCCTCAACATAGCGGGTGTCACTTTCCCCCGTGGGTAGCGGAGGTGTCCCTACCGCAATGAACAACACCTCACCATGATCGACACCTGCTCCAAGATCAGTGGTAAACTCAATGCGTCCTGCTTCAATGCAAGACTTCATCAATTCTGATAGTCCAGGCTCAAAAATTGGAGATTGACCAGACTGCATCAGCTTGACCTTCTCCGCATTGTTGTCAACGCAGATCACATCATGTCCAATGTGAGCGAGGCAAACACCAGTTACTAAGCCAACATATCCTGTACCAATGACACAAACGCGCATAAGGCTATTTCTCCTTGCAAACAAGCAGGTAGTAGAACGTTGAGAACAGAGATAGGGGTCGATTTGGATGCAAATCACAAAATCAGGTAGAGCAACCTAAGATTTGGCTGGGGCACTTCAAACCGCTGGGGCAGGCTGAGCCGCCACATGGTTGCCAATACGACGACTGAAGTCTTCAACAGTCAGCTTCAAACCCTCCTGAAGAGGAACAGTCGGCTGCCAATCTAACCAGGCTTTGGCTCTGGTAATATCTGGCTTGCGGCGGCGTGGGTCATCCTGTGGCAGCGGTTCAAACTTGATTTCGATGGCTGAATTTACCATTTCCTGAACAGCACGAGCCAATTCTAGGATGGTGTACTCATCGGGATTCCCTAAATTGACCGGACCCACTTGGTCACTATTCATCAATTTCATCAGCCCATCGACAAGATCAGCCACATAACAAAAACTACGAGTCTGGGAGCCATCGCCATAAACCGTTAAAGGGTTGTTACGAAGGGCTTGTACGACAAAGTTACTCACGACTCGACCATCATTTTCTAGCATTCTCGGACCGTAGGTGTTAAAAATCCGCGCAACTCGAATCTGGACATCGCTCTGCCGATGGTAGTCAAACGCTAGGGTTTCAGCAACCCGTTTGCCCTCGTCATAGCAACTGCGAATTCCGATCGGGTTGACGTTTCCTCGATAATCCTCGGTTTGAGGGTGGATTTCCGGATCGCCATATACTTCTGAGGTGGATGCCAGCAAAAATCTTGCTTTGACCCGTTTTGCCAAGCCCAACATATTCATCGTCCCCATGACGTTGGTTTTAACGGTTTTGATGGGGTTGTACTGGTAATGAATCGGGGAGGCAGGGCAAGCAAGATGATAGATCTGGTCAACCTCTAGGCGGATTGGTTCAGTGATATCATGACGAACCAGCTCAAAATGGGGATTGCCAAACCATTGAAGGATATTTCGCTTGTGCCCTGTGTAGAAGTTATCTAAACAGATCACGTCATGCCCCTGCTCCATCAGCGATCGATAAGGTGAGAGCCGATAAAACCCGCACCACCTGTGACTAAAATGCGCATATTTTTCCAACTTACTGCTTACTAGAACATTAAGACTGAGCCATGTGGATCGTTTTAAACTCTACAGGGTTGAAGTCAATAACCAAGACTTTCAAGATACGGAACCTTTGGTTTGGCGATCTGAATTTGACGATTGACCTGGAGCCACCCCGCTTTATAAGCATGCATAGCAACCTAACAGAGATCACGGCAAATGCAAAACTCTTCTGCCATGACCTCACTAAATCTTTAAGACTTTATTAATGCTGATTAAAGGAGTTGAGGAACGGCTACCGCGATCTAGGTACAGCATACCCATGCGATCGAAGGGATAGTCGAGCTGGAAGAATTTTACTTAAATTGAAGGGGATTTGTGAAGAGAATTTGCAAAATCCTTCTGCGCTCTGGGAAGGGGCGATCGCCCGCTGGGTAGATTGTCAGTTTTGATGGAAACCAAGACGAGATTTGGAGCGAGATTTAGATTCAGCGGCTCAGTGGAGTTGTAGGGTCTCGATTGGTTTATGGCTGATGCCTGGAATTGAATTGTAAGAAAAATAAAATTCAGAGGGGCAGGGATAGGAGTTGGGGGCTTAGGTCTCCTATCCTTGTACCCTCTGAACGAGCTACTCATTTGGGGGTTATAAACCTATCGATCGGTCAATGGGATTTTATGCGAACTTCCCAAAGCATTTTGAGAATTTGGGGTTAATGGCTCCAGTGGCTCACTTGCCCATGGCTAATCACCCTATTAAGCGCTAAGCTGGCAGTGTTTTCTGAGTCAGGCTAACGGTTGCTTAACCTTCCATTCCTATGCGTGGGTCATACCAAAAGACAAATCTAGATTGGATGATGCAAAAGCTGGGACAACGCTTCAGCGAATGGTTGGAGCGACAGTTTGCACCCGGAACGTTTGATGACTCTCCTATCCGCATTTCGCCAGAAGCAGTGCAAGTCTTGTTTTGGAGCCCTGAGTAGCCGTATTAGGGGCGTGGCTCCTATGGCAACTACTCAGGCTGCTTAATCCCTATTGGCAAGGGTTGCAATCTACCCGATCGCTCGCCCAGCCCGTCGTGGGACTCCCAGTCATTGCTCAGACAACAGCTACACGGCTGCGGCAAGCCCAGCAATTTTATCGCCAGGAAAACTACACCGAAGCCTGCCGATCGCTTTATTTGGCAATGGTTCAGCGATTAGATGAGACTCAACGCTTGCCCAATGAAATGAGTCGCACCGACGGAGAATTTCTCCGGGCGATCGCTAGTTTTGCCAACCCAATGGCTTATCGCACATTGATTGCAACCCACGAAGCCCTCTATTTTGGCAACTCACTCCTCTCTGAAGATGATTTCCATCGCTGTTACCAAGCGTTTCAGGAGATTGAGGCAGAATGACGATTGCCCTCAGACTCAATCCTTGGTTTCGACAGGGGGCGATCGCGCTGATTGCATTAGTGGTATTGACGGTATTCCTAGCGCCCAACACCAATCGGGGAGGGGGTTCAACCTACAGTCGTGCTCCCGGTGGATATGGTGCTTGGTATACCTACATGCAAGCCCAAGGAACCCCATTGCAGCGCTGGCAGAAATCTAATGCTGAACTACAGGAATTACAAGATGTAGAGGGGGAGCGATCGCCTGTTACATTGGTGCAAATTAACGGTCGCCCAACTGGGTATGGATTAAGTTTGGAGCAGGAAACGTGGGTCAATCAGGGCAATCGCTTGATTATTTTGGGAGTCCCTTCGCCAGTGACAGATGCTCCCTTTAGTACCCAGCAACCCACTGACGCTGGGATGGTCAAAATCGACACGGGGCGGCGACTAGAACCCTCTGCAACTAACAAGATTGTATTGGGAGATGGGTTTGGGGCGATCGGGCTGCGTCGTGCCATTGGCGAGGGGGAGTGGATTGTGTTTAATACCCCCCACCTTGCCGCCAATGCCTACCAGGATGAACCGGGCAATTTTGCTTTTTTGGCGTCGGTTGTCGCCGCAGAAGGTGAGTCGCTATGGGTTGACGAGTACATTCACGGGTACAAAGACGCCGACGTGATTACGGCAGAAGTGGGGCAGCACTGGTTTGACTACCTGCTATCCACGCCAATTCGATTGATTCTCATGCAACTTGCCATTCTTCTAGCTCTGCTAATTTGGGCGGGTAATCGCCGCTTTGGTTTTCCCTTACCCCTTGTGACTGCGACCTCTAATAATAGTCGTGCCTACATCGAGGCACTGGCGACGGTGTTACAAAAAGCTGAAAGTCATCCCTTTGTCATAGAAACCGTGGGCAAGGCAGAGCAACTACGGTTGCAACGTGCCCTTGGCATGGGGAGTGAACCATTAGAACCAGCAGCCCTGTTGCAAGCTTGGGTAGAGCAAACGGGACGACCCTCGATCGAATTAGAACGAGTCTTTCGTCCCTATTGGCAACCGCAGTCCCTCAATTCTCAACAATTAAAAGACTGGATCAGCGCTATTCAGCATCTGCATTCAACCCTGCCAATTTCCTAAATTGCGATCGCCCCTTTTTACCACCCCATTTTTGTTATGAATCAAATTGCTGTATTCGCTCACCTAGCAGATGCGCTCAATCAAGTGATTGTCGGACAAACGGAGCTTGTGCAGCAGCTATTGGTAGCGCTGTTAGCCGAAGGTCACGTCATCTTAGAAGGGGTACCTGGGACGGGAAAAACCTTGTTGGTGAAGGCGATCGCCCAACTGATCCAGGCAGATTTTCGCCGGATTCAACTGACACCGGACATTTTGCCAACGGATATTTTAGGGACGAACGTGTTTGATCTAAACACTCGCAACTTTGCCCTTAAGAAAGGTCCCGTTTTCACTGAAATTCTATTGGCAGACGAGATCAACCGCACCCCGCCTAAAACCCAAGCGGCCCTACTCGAAGCAATGGAAGAGCAGCAGGTGACGCTAGACGGGGAAAGCTTGGCACTACCGGAATTGTTTTGGGTAATTGCCACGCAAAATTCTCTAGAGTTTGAAGGCACTTACCCCTTGCCGGAAGCGCAGCTCGATCGCTTTCTTTTCAAACTTTTGGTTGACTATCCAACTGCAACGGCAGAAAAACAAATGTTGCTCAATAGCCAAGCCGGATTTCGGGCTAAGCGATTTGACCTAGCCCAACTAGACCCCGTGGCAACGGTTGAGCAAATTATTCAAGCCCGGCAAGCGGTGAGCCGAGTTACAGTCAAAGAATCGGTACTCGACTACATTCTGGCGCTGACTCAGCGAACCCGCAAACATCCCGACCTTGCCTTGGGCGCGTCGCCGCGATCGGCGGTGGCATGGCTCCGCAGCAGCAAGGCGCAAGCATGGCTGGCGGGACGAGACTATGTGACCCCCGATGATGTCAAACAGGTGGCTCCCGCTTTGTTACGGCATCGCTTGATTCTACGTCCCGAAGCTCAATTGGATGCTGTCAATATCGACGCTGTGATCCGTTCCCTCCTCACCCAGGTAGCCGTGCCACGATGATTCCAACTCGCCGGGTTTTATTTTTTGTTATTGGCATTGCTGGCGATCGCCCTCCTGATCTCCTTTGTATGGCAAGGAGAAAACCACTTGCTCTGGATCGGGCTGGGACTATTATTGGCGGATGCTGTAGTGCTGGGGGGAATGGGGTGGGATGGCTGGCGGGGGCGATCGCAGCGGGTACAAATCAGCCGTCAGCCGCTCGATCGCCTATCGATTGGGCGAGATAACCCTGTAACCCTATCCCTTCAAGGAGTCGGGCGATCGACCATTGTGCAAATTCGTGATGGCTATCCAGTGACGATGGCGGTGTCGCAAACGCTGGTAGAAACGGCGATCGCCGCCCATGCCACCGAGGAAATCAGCTACACAGTCCACCCTGCGGAGCGAGGAGAATATCAGTGGACGAGGATTTCCGTACGGCAGTTAAGCCCGTGGCAGCTCGCGTGGATGGATTGGCAAGTTCCCCAGACGCAATCCGTTGCGGTTTATCCCGATTTGATCGGTCTACGGGCGTTAACCATTCGCCTGACCCTGCAATCGACGGGCAATATTCGTCGGGCAAACCGATTGGGCGTGGGAACCGAATTTGCTGAACTGCGGGAGTATGGCACTGGAGACGATCCGCGTCTGATCGATTGGAAAGCCACCGCCCGCCGCAGTCGCCCCCTGATCCGTGTATTGGAACCGGAGCAGGAACAAACGCTGATCATTTTGCTCGATCGCGGACGCTTGATGACTGCTCAAGTGCAAGGTCTGAAACGGTTTGACTGGGGCTTGAATGCGGCATTAGCACTGGCGTTGACAGGACTCAATCGGGGCGATCGCGTGGGAATAGCGGTGTTCGATCGCCAAATTCACACCTGGATGCCACCAGAACGAGGACGATCGCATTTAACGAAACTGGTCGATCGCCTCACCCCGATTCAACCGGAACTGATCGAACCGGATTATTTTGGCACGGTTTCTACCTTGGTGACGCAGCAAACCCGACGAGCACTGGTGGTAATGCTGACCGAGATTGTCGATGCGATCGCCTCCACCGAACTCCTTGCTGCAATGGGGCGCTTGACTCCGCGCTATTTGCCTTTTTGTGTAACGTTGCGTGATCCAGAGGTCGATCGGATTGCCCACGCGCCCAGCTCAGACATCGCCTCTACCTACAGTCGCGCCGTGGCACTAGATCTGCTTGCCCAACGCCAGCAAGCCTTTGCCCAGTTGCAGCAGCGAGGGGTGATGGTGTTGGATGCACCTGCGGATCAAATTAGCGATCGCCTGGTAGATGATTATTTACGGCTCAAGGCAAAGGGGCGACTGTAACGGACTCAAAACCGGGCTCAAACGGCGTCTGGGTCAATCCCCAGTTCCCGCAATTTGGCAGCTAGGCGATCGGCACGTTGTTTTTCTTGATCAGCGCGTTCCTCCCCAGTCGGAAGTAGGTTGCCGTTGTCATCCCACCAGCGCAACCAAGGTAACGTTTGATTAATGTATTGTCCGTGCCAGATACCCAGTTCAACGCCCATTGGCGGAATTGGGTAATGACCGCGATCGTTTGGCGTACAGCGTTGGTAACAATTTGCAATCAATTCATAAACTTCAACAGACGCTTTTTCAAGCTCGTAAATTGCATAGAAGGGCACTCGAATTGCCTGTTCATAAACCCAGAATTTGCCTGCTTTTGATGGATCACCCGCAAACGGCGAGGTAGTGTCTCGCTCCTCAGAGCCATCCCCGCAGACAAATTCGATCACAATCATGGGCGCAACAATCTCCTTCCACATCACATAGGAGCGTCGCATTTTGCCGTCAAGTAAGGGCGGCACGTTGGGCACATAAAACCAGTCGGGAGCCTCCGCCCCCCGTTCCGGTGGCTCAGTTAGCTGCCAATAGATGCCGCAATCTTGCCCAATGGCGTACTGCCCGTCGGGGTGCAGGGCGTCGAGGACAGGACGAATTGAACTGGTCAGCAGCAAGCTTTGGGGATGTTCTTGAAAATTCTTTACAAACGTACCATCGGATTCTGGCAGTTGCGTGTGATCCGGCAGCGTAAGGGGGGGTTGGGATGGGGCGATCGTCATAGGTTTTACTGCCAACCGAGAATGATTTTATCCTAGCCCATCCGCTTCGCTCAGCCGAGCATCCGCACAAAAGGGGCAACCAACTCCAGCTTGATAAAGGGGAGACTGGCGATCGCTCTCCGACAGCGGATGCCCACAAGCGTTACAAAGCCGATGAGTCCCCGATTCCAATTGATGATCCAGTGCTACCCGCTGATCAAACACAAAACATTCCCCTTGCCACAGACTTTGCTCTGGTGGGATTTCTTCTAGATATTTCAAAATCCCCCCTTTGAGCTGGTAAACCTCCTGAAACCCCTGATTGAGCATGTAGGCAGATGCCTTTTCGCAGCGAATGCCGCCCGTGCAGAACATGGCAATTTTGCTGTGTTTTGCCGGATCGAGTTGGCGCACGTAGTCGGGGAAGTCTCGGAAGGAATTGATCCTGGGATTGTGTGCGCCTTTGAACGTGCCCACTTTAATCTCAGCAGGCTTGCGGGTGTCGATTACTAAAACGTTTGGGTCAGAGATCAGGGCATTCCAATCGCTGGGATCGACAGGCGTGCCCACTCGATCGATCGGGCTAACTTGAGGAATCCCCATCGTCACAATTTCCGGCTTCAGCTTCACCTTCAAGCGGTTGAATGGCAAGGTGTCTGTCAACGATCGCTTGTATTCCAGATCTGCCAAGCGAGAATCGCCGCGAAGGAACGTCAACACCTGCTCAATGGCAGTGGCTGAACCTGCGATCGTTCCGTTAATCCCCTCCGATGCCAGCAGAATCGTCCCCTTGATATTTTCTTGCTGACAAATCTGCTCGATCGCCCCTCGTAACTCCGCTGCGTCCGGGAGAGGAATGAATTTGTAGAAAGTAGCAACAGTAAAGCACATAGGGCAATGAACAAGGGATGAATTTCTCGCGATCGCTAGATGAAGCAGTAACAATAGAAAAAAGACATTTTCCATTGTCGCTCAATCCTGATTCATTGCCTGCGCTCATCCTATCTAACGAACCGTACCGTGACTCAAACTCCTCACAGTGGCTTTCATTGGGATGGCAAAAGTCATCCATTTTTTGAAGGGTGGTATTTTCGGGTGACGCTGCCCGAAGACGCGGAAACCATTGCCTTCATGTATTCCCTGCAAAATCCGGCAGGTGGTAATCATAGTGGTGGAGCAGCTCAGTTGCTCAGCTCCAAACGCTACCTCTGTCGCAGTTTTCCCCAGGTCGATCGATTTTGGGCATGGCAGGATGCGCTGGGATTGGGGCATTGGCGGACAGCAAGCACGGAGCGATCGCCCCAACATTTACCCGCCGCAGAATTTGAACAGTCGGTGCAAGAAGGATATCAGGTGACCGCCACCGAACATCAAGGAATCCTTCAAGATCCTGGCTCAGGAGTCATGGCTCGTTGGCACTATCATGTCCAACCCGTTTATGGCTGGGGGCATCCCAAACAGGCGCAACAGTCCACGGCGGGATGGCTCTCGTTCCTACCGATTTTTGAACCGGGCTGGCAGATCTTGATGGCACACGGTTGGGCAACGGGTTGGATGGAGTGGGATGGACAGCGCTATGAGTTCGATCGCGCCCCCACCTATGCCGAAAAAATTGGGGCGGTGCATTTCCTCAAAAATGGTTCTGGCTGAATTGCAACGCCTTCGAGCAGTATCCCGACTTGACCTTGACAGCGGGGGGAGGACGCCGCAAGGTTTTAGGGTTAACGGAATCGGTCGGGATGGTGGGGATTCATTACCAGGGGGAGTTCTATGAATTTGTCCCCTGGAATGCCAAGGTTTCCTGGCAAGTGTCTCCCTGGCGATCGTGGCAAATGCAAGCCAGCACCGATCGCTACAAAGTGAATTTGGTTGCCAAAACCGATCGTCCCAGTGCGATCGTGCGAGTGCCCAGCGAGCAGGGATTGGTCTATGCCTGTCGCGATACCACCGAAGGAGATCTCACCCTGCAACTGTGGAGCTTGGAATCGGGTGCCTCTAACCTGATTTTGGAAGCCACTAGTCACCTGGCTTGTTTAGAAGTCGGCGGACATCCCTGGAATCGCCCCTGGTTTTCCTCCGATGCCAAGCCTTAATGGGGCTGTCTTTGATGAAAAACCTGCGATACTGTGGAGAAACCCGATCGCCTCTGAAACTGTGAACATCTCCGTACTCATCCAAACCTTTGTGGCCGTATTTGTGATGGCAGACGCCCTGGGAAACGCCCCGATCGTGCTGATCTTGACCCAGGGCATGGAGGAGCAAGAGCGCGATCGGGTGGTCGATCGTGCCAGTCTGGTGGCAACGGCAGTATTACTCGCCTTCGCCTTTGGAGGGCAGATTATTTTGGATTATTTGCACATCAGCATTGCTGCATTGCGAGTGGCGGGGGGATTGCTGCTGTTGCTGATCGCGCTGGATATGTTGAAGGGAGAGCTGGATGCTCCCTCGGTGGAGGGCGATCGAGACATTGCCATCTCTCCATTAGCACTTCCCCTGTTGGCGGGTCCAGGCACCCTGACCACCGTGATGATTTTTATGGCAGACGAGCCACAAGCCCAAATCAGTGTGGCGATCGGCATTGTCACAGCCATGATTGTCACCTGGTTGATCGTGCGTCAAGCGGGACGAATTAGCAAATGGATCGGGGCAGAGGGAGCGACGATCGCCACCAAAATTCTAGGATTTCTCCTGGCTGCGCTTGCGGTTCAAATTGGTAGCGAAGGAATTAAAGAGTTATTTCTGTCCTAGGTTTAGGTAATAGTCCCGCTCGCACCAGATTCTTAGGCTGCAAATAGGAATTCTCACGCTGCAAATAGGATTGCTATATGTTGCATTTTATTTACACTAGGCGGTGTATTAGCTCACCCTATTGCGAACTAAGCCAACGGATTGGGTGATGAAACGCTGATTTGCGAAGGCTTTGCAACACGAAAGTTTATTCAACGTTAGAAACCGTTGTAAACATAAATGCTGATTATAGATAAGCAAAGAAGTTTCAAAGTTACGCTTATCCAAATACTGATATAGTTTGGAATAACTTGATGATTAAGGCAATCTAAAGCGGTTGTTGATTACAGTTCAGCTATCTGCCTTGATCAGAGATTTCTAGCACGGTGCAAGGTGCAACGTTAGTTGTGTAGCTGCTCAGGGTTTCTGAGTAGGCGATATTGCTGTGTTCGGTTTAAGCGATTCATAGGAAGGGAAAGCATGTCTTATTCTCAAACAAAAACCCAGGCAAAATCTGGGTATCAGGCTGGCGTTAAAGAATATCGCCTGACCTACTACACGCCCGATTACACTCCCAAAGATACGGACATTTTGGCAGCGTTTCGGATGACTCCCCAGCCCGGAGTTCCCCCCGAAGAGGCAGGTGCGGCGGTTGCGGCGGAATCCTCTACCGGAACCTGGACAACGGTTTGGACGGACTTGTTGACCGATCTCGATCGCTACAAAGGTCGGTGCTATGACATCGAACCCGTGCGTGGCGAAGACAACCAGTACATCTGCTACATCGCCTATCCCCTCGACCTGTTTGAAGAGGGTTCTGTCACCAACATGCTCACCTCGATCGTGGGGAACGTGTTTGGTTTCAAAGCGTTGAAAGCTCTGCGCTTGGAAGACTTGCGCATTCCCATTGCCTACTTGAAGACCTTCCAGGGTCCTCCCCACGGCATTCAAGTTGAGCGCGACAAGTTAAACAAATACGGTCGTCCGATGTTGGGTTGCACGATTAAGCCCAAGTTGGGTTTGTCGGCAAAGAACTACGGTCGGGCGGTGTATGAGTGTCTGCGCGGCGGTCTAGACTTCACCAAAGACGACGAAAACATCAACTCGCAGCCGTTCCAACGGTGGCGCGATCGCTTCCTGTTTGTGGCAGACGCCATCCACAAATCCCAGGCAGAAACGGGTGAAATCAAAGGTCACTACCTCAATTGCACCGCTGCTACCTGCGAAGAAATGTTGAAGCGGGCTGAGTTTGCGAAAGAACTCGAAATGCCCATCATCATGCACGACTTTTTGACCGCTGGCTTCACCGCCAACACCACCCTGGCACACTGGTGTCGTGACAACGGTGTGTTGTTGCACATTCACCGAGCCATGCACGCAGTGATCGATCGCCAGAAGAACCACGGAATGCACTTCCGCGTGTTGGCGAAGTGTCTGCGGATGTCGGGTGGTGACCACATCCACACCGGCACAGTGGTGGGTAAGTTGGAAGGCGACAAAGCCATCACCCTTGGTTTCATCGATCTGTTGCGCGAAAACTACATTGAGCGCGACCCCTCTCGCGGCATCTACTTCACCCAGGACTGGGCATCTATGCCTGGGGTAATGGCAGTGGCATCCGGTGGGATTCACGTGTGGCACATGCCCGCGCTGGTGGAAATCTTTGGCGACGAGTCGGTGCTGCAATTTGGTGGTGGAACGCTGGGTCACCCCTGGGGTAATGCACCTGGTGCAACGGCAAACCGCGTCGCACTGGAAGCCTGTATCCAAGCGCGGAACGAGGGACGCAACCTCATGCGTGAGGGTGGCGACATCATTCGTGAAGCCGCTAAGTGGTCTCCCGAATTGGCAGCCGCTTGCGAACTCTGGAAGGAAATCAAGTTTGAGTTTGAAGCGGTTGATACGGTCTGATGATGGATGCAGGGTGACGGATGAAGGACGAGCAATTCTGCAAAGAGTTCTCCTGGTTAATTTGTCCCTCATCCTCCAGTATTCATCCGTCATCCTCCTGATTCAGCCTGCCGCCTATGGATCTCAAGCAGATTGCCAAGGATACCTCCAAAACGGTGATCAGCTACCTGACCTATCAAGCGTTGCGCACAGTGTTGGCACAGTTGAGCGAAACCGACCCGCCCCAAGCAATGTGGCTGCATCGGTTTTCATCGCAAGACAAGATTCAAGATGGTGAAGCATACCTCAAAGCGCTGTTTCAAGAGCGCAAAGATCTAGGCTTTCGTATTTTGACCGTGCGCGAACATCTGGCGATCGAAGTCTGTGATTTCCTCCCAGAAATGGTGCGCACTGGCATCCAACAAGCCAACACCGAACACCGCCGCGAACAGTTAGAGCAGATCACGTTACTGGATACGAATGTTGCGAGTAATTATCCTGAACAACCAGAGGAAGGGTAGCGTTAGCCATGTGCTAACAGTCAACACCCCCAATCCTCCATGTTGAACTTAGAATCAACCACTCAAAGAAACCATGAAAACTTTACCCAAAGAGCGTCGTTACGAGACTTTTTCCTACTTGCCTCCCTTGAGCGATGCTCAAATTGCGCGGCAGATTCAATACACGATCGAGCAAGGCTTTATTCCTTGCGTGGAGTTCAACGAAGACTCTAATGCCGATACCTACTACTGGACAATGTGGAAGTTGCCCTTGTTTAACTGCACCTCTCCCCAGGAAGTGCTAAACGAAGTGCAACAGTGTCGCTCGGAGTTCTCCAATTGCTACATCCGTGTCGTAGCGTTTGACAACATCAAGCAGTGTCAGGTGATGAGCTTTATTGTGCACAAACCGGGTAGCAATGGCGGCGGTTATGGCGGCGGTTATCGCTACTAAGGCGATCGTTCTCCTGTGAGTTTAATAGACGCAGTATGCAACGTTTTTGGTGTGGCTACTGCGTCTTTTATTTTTTGCATTTATAGCGCTTCTAAATTAGTTGTAAGATTTTTCCTGTAGTGCGAGCGCCCGCTCGCGTTTGGACACGAGCGGGACGCTCGCACTGAGAATTGGTAGTGGTATTCAAGTAATGATTTTTGGGGGTGTGGGCACAGCCCACACACTACTGTCAACTTGAAAGAATTATTATGATTCGAGTTCAAAGCAGCATCATCCGAGTTCGCAACAGCACCATTTGAGTTCAAAACGGCATGATTTGAGTTCAGAACTCGGCAGTTAGAGCCTTAAACCGCATGATTCGAGTTCAGAACAGCACTATCCAAACTTTGAACCGCATGATTCAGGTTCGCAACAGCATCGTCCGAGTTCAAAACGAAACAATTGCAGTTTAGAACAGCATCATTCAAGTTCAAAACTCGGCAGTTGGAGCTTAAAGCACCATCACTCAGGGTCAGAATGGCATCAGTTGAGTGGATAATTGAATCCAGCCGACTGGCTGCGCTCAAAATGGGTAGAAATTGTCAGAGAGTCAATTGCGTCAGTTCTACAAGCCCATGACTGATATTCGGATTTGCTTTGTAGGGGATTCATTTGTAAACGGTACGGGCGATCCAGAGTGTCTGGGATGGTCGGGTAGGCTCTGTGCTAGCCAATGTCGCCAAGGACGGGCGATCACTTACTACAATCTGGGTGTGCGTCGTGAAACTAGTGCCGATATTCGCGATCGCTGGTTCAAAGAAGTCTCCTGTCGGTTGCCCGCTCCTGAGGGTGGGCGCGTGGTTTTTTCCTTTGGAACCAACGATACTACCCTCGAATCGCAGGGAACACGGGTGAAGTTAGCCGATTCCATTAAAAACACCCACACCATTCTTAGCCTTGCCATCCAGCACTATCCTGTGCTGATGATTAGCCCTCCCCCGATCGCTGATGATGCTCAAAATTCTAGAACGGCTGACCTAGTTACACACTTCGCTCAACTCTGTTATGAGTTAACCGTTCCTTACTTAAACGTGTTTGCTCCATTACAACAATCAGCGGTTTGGCAGCGCGAAGTGCAAACGGGGGATGGTGCTCATCCAGCAGCAGCAGGTTATGCAACATTGGCAAGTATGATCGAAGAGTGGGCTGACTGGAAAGCCTGGTTCTGATTCACGCAGTATTTATTTCTTACACTGAATTGGAGCTGCCCGATCGCCATGAAACTGTTTGGCAGTGACCGTTGAGCCAAACCGAATTCGCGTTCGTCGTCTACCACTGTCACCCAATATCTGATGAAAAAGGTTGCCCGCTTCTAATCCACTGCCGAAACTGCTTGATCACGCTGTTTTCACCATTACTGGGGTAAAGTGCTAGAAAACGCATGATATCTTCTACCCTAGAACAGGTAAGGCACTGCTACGATCGCACATCTGATATTCCCCAGCTTGTAGTGTGTGAATCGTCAACGATCGCCCATCATAGCGCCACACCTCCGGCACGTTTAGAGCGGCGTAGATCGAGAAGCGATTGAGTGAACTAGAGCTAATATCTACTTCAACGGCTAAATCAGGGGGTGGAAATTGAGTTAGGTCAATTTGGGCAACTCCGCGTACCTGTGCCTCGTTCTGAATGTAGTAACACTGGTCGGGTTCCAAGCCTCTAGATAGATCCTCCCGATCGCAGGTGCGAGAGCCTAAGCTGCGGATTTCTAAATCAAGTTCTTCCGTCGCCGCCTCAATCAAGCGACCCAGCAATTTCTTAAAGGTTTCGTGGGGGTCAAGAGGCATCCGAATTTCTAGAGTGCCGCGATCGTAAGTCAGCCGCAGGGCAGGTTCCGATTCAAAGTCACGAATCAGCGACTGATAAGAATGCCAGCTAATATTTCGCAAAATTACTCGATCGGGACTCTGAATCAGAGCTGTAGTCATAGTCGCTCTCCAGAATAGCGATCTCCCCATCTATTCTAAATGGCTTATGGTCAGCGATCGCTCCTATTTCGAGCTTAGACGTATCCAAATCACACTATGATCTGGGAGTGGTCTAGCTGGAAGACTGGGTTCTGATTCACAGGGTATTTATTTCCTATGGGCTACTACATCTCGCCTCACTTCCTCAACAAAATTTCCGTTCACATCACAAAGAATTTCCTCAACCTACCCAACGTCAAAGTTCCCCTGCTCCTGGGGATTCACGGGCGCAAGGGCGAAGGCAAATCCTTCCAGTGCGAACTGGCATTCAAGCGTATGGGCATCGGCGTGGTCTATATGTCGGGGGGAGAGTTGGAAAAGCCCCGATG
>JAAUSV010000461.1 GCA_012032525.1 Leptolyngbyaceae cyanobacterium SL_7_1 | reverse complement strand
CGCAGACGCCAACCGATTTGGCAAGGGGTGGCGGTTGCGATTGTGGTAATGGGGATTGGGTCTGGGATTGCCCTGTCCTCAGCAGAGACTTGGTGGACGAAGGGAGTTAGTTATCACCATCCCCAGTTGGCACGGGTAATTAATGCTAGCGATCGCCCGGTTGTGCTTAGCGACGCCTTTGCGATCAATCCGGGCAATGTGGTGGCGTTGAGTTATCTGGTTGATCCCAAAACAAGATTCATTTTGTTTGAAGAAGTGTGGAAACAGTTGCAAATCCCCACCATTCCTGAGTCCTACAGCGATGTTTTCCTGCTGAATTTACCTGACGTGTTTTTAGAGGAATTTAATGCCACCTACCAATCCACCTTGGAACCCGTTGCGCCAGGATTGTGGCGGTGGCGGCGTTAAACTGCTTCCTCAAAGGGTTTCAGGATTGTAAACTTTTTTAATAATCATGTAAGTGATTGCCCCTTAGAAATTTAAGCAATGTAACAGAATTCGACGAATTTTATATCGGAATTATGTCAGATGAACTCCAAAGCGCCCATCTGGCATAGGTTTTCTGATACAAACACACATGTAAGCACTTCAAAATTAACCCTTTGGGATTGGATTGCCTCGCAGTATTTCCCTACGATCCCCAGTTGCTGTTCGTTGATTCCTTTAAGGAGCTACCTACATGTTCACTCACGTCAAGCCCATGGTCAGACACATTGCACCCGACGATCTACAGGGGCGATCGCTGATCAAGGTGGTCTATGTCGTGCTAGAGCCTCAATACCAAGGCTCCCTCTCTGCGGCGGTGCATTCGATTAACCGCAAAAACCCCAATATGGCAGTGGAGATCAATGGCTATTTACTAGAGGAACTGCGTAGTCCCGAAAACTACGAAGCCTTTAAGCGCGATGTGGCAGAAGCGAATATTTTTATTGGTTCGCTGATTTTTATTGAAGAGTTAGCCGAGAAAGTGGTGGCGGCGGTAGAACCCGTGCGCGATCGCCTAGACGTAGCGGTGGTCTTCCCCTCCATGCCCCAGGTGATGCGTTTGAATAAAATGGGCAGCTTTTCGATGGCGCAATTAGGGCAATCCAAAAGTGCGATCGCCCAGTTTATGCGTAAGCGCAAAGAGCAATCGGGGGCGTCGTTTCAAGATGGCATGTTAAAGCTGCTGCAAACGCTGCCCAAGGTGCTGAAGTACCTACCTTTAGATAAAGCCCAGGATGCACGCAACTTCATGCTGAGCTTTCAGTATTGGCTAGGGGGTTCCTCCGAAAATTTGGAAAACTTCCTGTTGATGCTGGCAGATAAATACATTAATCCCACGGGCGATCGCCGCAGCGTTGCCTACCAAGAGCCAGTCACCTACCCCGATATTGGCATCTGGCACCCCCTCGCGCCCCACATGTTTGAGGATGTGAAGGAATACCTCAACTGGCACGCCTCTCGCTCCGACATTGAGGAGGATTTAAAGGATCCCCTGGCGCCGACGATCGGGTTGGTACTACAACGCACCCACCTGATTACTGGAGATGATGCCCATTATGTGGCGATCGTCCAGGAATTGGAATGCATGGGGGCACGAGTGATTCCTGTATTTGCGGGCGGGTTAGATTTCTCGAAACCTGTGGATGCTTTCTTCTACGACCCATTGTCCAAAGGGCAGACCCCGATCGTGGATGTGGCAATCTCTCTGACCGGATTTGCGCTGGTGGGTGGACCGGCTCGACAGGATCATCCCAAGGCGATCGATGCCCTGAAACGCTTGAACCGTCCCTACATGGTGACGTTGCCCCTGGTCTTCCAAACCACAGAAGAGTGGCAGGACAGCGATCTCGGCTTACACCCGATCCAAGTGGCATTGCAGATTGCCATTCCTGAACTGGATGGGGCGATCGAACCGATTATTGTCTCTGGACGGGATGGCACAACCGGGAAGGCGATCGCCCTACAGGACCGGGTCGAAGCGGTTGCCCAACGCGCCATGAAGTGGGCAAACCTGCGGCGCAAACCCAAGCTGCAAAAGCGACTTGCCATTACCATCTTCAGCTTCCCACCGGATAAAGGCAATGTGGGCACGGCGGCTTATTTGGATGTGTTTGGCTCGATCTACGAAGTGATGAAAGCCATGCAGCAGAATGGCTACGACGTGCAAGATTTACCGGAGTCGGCTGAAGCCCTGATGCAAGCGGTGATTCACGATCCGCAAGCGCAGTATGCTAACCCAGAGTTAAACATTGCCTACCGCATGTCGGTGCCGGAATACGAGCGGCTGACGCCCTACCACAAGCGGCTAGAAGAAAACTGGGGCGCGGCTCCGGGGCATTTGAACACAGACGGACAGGATCTGCTGATTTTTGGCAAAGCCTTTGGCAATGTGTTTGTGGGTGTCCAGCCTACCTTTGGCTACGAGGGCGACCCAATGCGCCTGCTGTTCTCCCGTTCCGCCAGCCCCCACCACGGGTTCGCTGCCTACTACACCTATCTAGAACACCTGTGGGCGGCGGATGCGGTGTTGCACTTTGGGACGCATGGCTCATTGGAATTCATGCCTGGTAAGCAAATGGGTATGTCGGGCGATTGCTACCCCGACCACCTGATCGGCAATATTCCCAACATTTACTACTACGCGGCAAATAATCCCTCGGAGGCAACGATCGCCAAGCGTCGCAGCTATGCCGAGACCATCAGCTACCTGACTCCGCCTGCGGAAAATGCTGGATTGTACAAGGGATTGAAGGAGCTGAGCGATCTGATCGGTTCCTACCAAACCTTGAAGGATACGGGGCGTAGCGTGCCAATCGTCAACGCCATCATCGAGAAGTGCCGCTTGGTAAATCTCGACAAGGACATCGATCTACCGGAAGAGGCACAGACCCTGACATCGGACGATCGCGATACGTTGGTGGGCAAAGTCTACATCAAGCTGATGGAGATCGAGTCGCGCCTGTTGCCCTGCGGCTTGCACGTGATTGGCAAACCCCCCACGGCGGCTGAGGCGATCGCCACCCTCGTCAACATCGCCAGCATCGATCGCCCCGAAGATGAGCTTCTCGGACTCCCCAGCATTTTGGCAAATAGCCTGGGTCGCTCGATCGACGAGATCTACAAAAATAGCGATCGGGGAGTGCTAGACGATGTGCAACTGCTGTTTGACATTACTCAAGCGGTACGGGCGGCAGTGACGGCGTTGGTACAGGAACAGATTGATGCCGATGGGCGCGTGTCGATCGTCTCCAAGCTCAATTTCCTCAACATGGGTCGCAAGGAACCGTGGCTGGAGGCGTTGCACAATGCTGGATATGCCAAGGTGGAGAGCGACACCCTCAAGCCCTTGATCGAATACCTGGAATTTTGCTTGAA
>JAAUSV010000460.1 GCA_012032525.1 Leptolyngbyaceae cyanobacterium SL_7_1 | reverse complement strand
ACAGGCGCAGCACCCGATCTCGGAAGTCACCAAGCGATTGCGCGATCGCGGGATCAAGGTGCGCTTTGGCATTCACCCCGTTGCAGGTCGTTTGCCCGGACACATGAACGTGTTGCTGGCAGAGGCAAAGGTGCCCTACGACATCGTGTTGGAGATGGACGAAATCAACGACGATTTCCCAGAAACCGATGTGGTGCTGGTGATTGGTGCAAACGACACGGTCAACCCCAGTGCGGCGGAAGATCCCACTAGCCCGATCGCCGGAATGCCCGTGCTCGAAGTCTGGAAAGCCCGCCATGTGATTGTACTGAAGCGCAGTATGGCAAGTGGCTATGCAGGCGTCGAGAATCCGTTGTTCTATAAGGAGAACAGCCGCATGTTGTTTGGTGATGCTAAGAAAAACGTGGATGCCATTCTCCGCGATCTGGCAGAATCGGCAGAAAATACCAAGAGCAAAACCCTGGTGGGTGCAGCTCGGTAGAGGGGAGTTGGCGATCGAGCCGAATTGCAGGCGATCGGTGTCTCCTAGATTCCCGGCATTTCTAAAATGCCGGGAATCTGAGTATGGAGGGGACGAGTTTGGGGTCAACCTCTAAATCATCGAATACTGAACTGGAATCATCGAGTTCAAAGCTCGGATGATGCGCCTCTGAACTCGGATGGTGAACCTTTGAACTCGAACCACGCAGTTCCACGCTCAAACCATCAGTCTCTGAACTCAAACCACGAACTTCTCAGCTTAAACAGTCCAGTTCTGAACTCGAAAAATGCCACAATAAACAATAAACTTTTTTAACGTGTAACCACCGTGACTGTGCAGCCCTCCTTGAATCTGGGTCAAGCTTCTAAGCAATCGACCTGCGTAGCCTCTGGGCAGATACCCTCACCGTGTTTTGGGGAGACTGGCTCGACCTGCGGACTCGGCTGCCCCAAGTCGTTGCCTCTGGCTTGATCTCTCCCATCATCTACATCGTGGCATTTGGGCTGGGGTTGGGGAGTACGTTGGATGCGATCGCTGAACCCGTGGCGGGGCAAAACTACCTCCAGTTCATCCTGCCGGGCATGGTGGCGTTGTCTTCAATGACCATTAGTTTTGGTGGCACGACTTTTTCGATCTGCGGAGAGCGGCTCTATTCCAAAACCTTTGAGGAAGTATTGCTCCTGCCCGTCTCCCCAATGGCGCTATTCCTCGGCAAAATGCTAGCTGGAGTCGTGCGAGGCTTAATGACCTCCGCAACCGTGATGCTCGTGGCGATCGTCGCCACCCGCCTCTGGGTCTTCCTCAACCCCCTCTTCCTATTGCTGGTTGTGCTCAACTGTGCCGTCTTTGCCGGATTGGGTGTTATTGTTGGGCTGAACGTCAAATCCCTCGAAGAAGTTAGCTTGCTGAATAACTTCCTGATTGTCCCCATGTCCTTTTTGGGAGCCACCTTCTTCGATCCCCAAACCCTCCCCCTGCTGCTGAAAATTGTTGTCTACCTCCTCCCCCTCACCTACACCAGCATCGGCTTACGCGCCGCCGCCTACCTGCCGCTCAGTCAGTTTCCCTGGTACAGCATTCCGATTTTGCTATTGATTGCCGTCTTGTTGTCGGCGATCGGGGCTTATAAGTTTGCCCATCAACAGGATTAGAGAGCGATTAGCAATTAGCAATTAGCTCCTTTTCCACCTTTATCCTTCCGCCTTCATCCCTCATTCTTTCTCTCTATGTCTTCCGACGATCTTCGCGCTACTCGCCTCGAAAAAGCTCAGCGTTTGACCGAATTGGGTTTCACGCCCTATGCCTATCAGTGGGACATCAGCCACCGGGCAGCGGAGTTGCAGCAGACCTACACCGATCTAGCGGCTGGGGAGGAAGTAGACGTGGCGGTGTCGATCGCCGGACGCATTATGAACAAACGCGAGTTTGGCAAACTCGCCTTCTTCACCCTGCAAGATGAATCAGGGGTGATTCAGCTTTACTTAGAAAAAAAGAAGATTCAGGCTGGTATGGAGGCGATCGACGCCAACGCCTTCGATCATCTAAAGCAATTGACCGACTTGGGCGACTTTCTCGGTGTCAAGGGCACCATTCGCCGCACCGAGAAAGGCGAACTCTCCGTCTACGTCAGCGAGTACTCCATCCTGACCAAATCCCTCCTGCCCCTGCCCGACAAATGGCACGGCTTAACCGACGTAGAAAAACGCTATCGCCAGCGCTACGTCGATCTGATCGTCAACCCCGAAGTCCGGGAAACCTTTCGCCGCCGCGCCCTGATCACCACCGCCATCCGTCGCTATCTAAACGAACAGGGCTTTATTGAAATCGAAACCCCTGTCTTCCATCCAGAGGCGGGAGGAGCCGAGGCGCGTCCCTTCATCACCCACCACAACGCCCTGGAGTTGGATCTGTACCTGCGGATTGCGTTGGAGCTTTATCTGAAGCGGCTGATTGTCGGTGGATTTGAGCGCGTCTTCGAGATTGGACGCATCTTCCGCAACGAAGGCATCTCCACCCGCCACAACCCCGAATTCACCATGCTGGAACTCTACCAGGCCTACACCGACTACCACGGCATGATGGACTTGACCGAAGGCATTGTGGTGGATGCTGCCCAAACCGTCCTGGGAACACTCACCATCTCCTACCAAGGCAAACAGGTCGATCTAACTCCCCCGTGGCGACGTGCCACCATGCACGACTTGGTGCAGGAACACACTGGCGTAGACTTTAGCCAATTCTCTACCCTCGAAGAGGCGATCGCCGCCGCCAAAGCCATCGGACTCACCAACCTCGACACCTGCGACGCCATCGGCAACGTCCTCAACGAAGCCTTCGAGCAGCGCGTCGAAGAAACCCTGATCCAACCCACCTTCGTCCTCGACTACCCCGTCGAGATCTCCCCCTCGCCAACCCCACCGCGACCAAAAACCCGGCATCGTCGAACGCTTTGAACTATTCGTCGTTGGGCGCGAACTCGCCAACAGTTTCTCCGAGCTAACCGACCCGATCGACCAGCGATCGCGCTTTGAAGCCCAAGCTGCCCTCAAAGCCGCTGGCAACCTGGAAGCCCACGGCGTAGACGAAGACTTCCTCACCGCCCTCGAATATGGAATGCCCCCACTGGCGGCATGGGCATGGGCATCGATCGCCTGATCATGCTCCTCACCGACTCCCCCAGCATTCGCGACGTGATCGCCTTCCCCCTGCTCAAGCCAGAGCGCTCAAGCGAAGAGGGATGAAGGATAAGCAACCCTAAATCAACAACCGGGACATCAATCTACACAATCCAAAAACCCTTGGTTTTTGGACTATTTCCTAACGACTTTCCCATAACCCTCAACCCACATGCACTTTTTGGAGGGGGTCTGGGGACGCAACCC
>JAAUSV010000459.1 GCA_012032525.1 Leptolyngbyaceae cyanobacterium SL_7_1 | reverse complement strand
ACCTGATCTACGGCGGCGCAGGCAGCGACACCATTCGTCTCGGTGGCGGCAACGCATTGTGGTGCTGGAAACTGGAATTGGCTTTGATACGATTCAAGGCTTCAGCTTGGGTTCCACCAAGTTCGGTGTCACCAGCACCAGTGATTTAAGCTTCACTGGCTCTCGCAGTGGCACGAATGTGTTCCTCAATGGCGACCAGATTGCCTTTGTGGCTGGGGTGCAGTCGAGTGTGTTGAGCAACAATGTGGGGAATGTGTTTGTGACATCGGGGTTTTAGGTAGGGTGCGTTGATCAACGCGCCATTTCCACGATTTGAATAAAGGGCTGCGACGCCAGATCCCCGGCTTTTTTTAGAAAAGCCGGGGATCTGTGCAAAGCCGGAGATGGGGGCGTGAGGATAGCTACCTTGGGAAGAGGGCTTAGGCGATCGCCACCTTAGGACGCGCCGGACGTTTGCGATCGGATTTTTTCTTAAGCCAATCGATTGGGCTTCGTTGCTGTCGGAGCCAAACTGACCCCGCACGACTTCTTTCATCGACAAAACGGCGTTGTGAAATTCCCACTCTGCTTGTCGAGCTGCATCGGAGGTAGTCCTATAAATGGCTTGTTTCTCAGTTTCAAGCTGTTGTTGAGCAATCATCTTTTGAAAGGCTGCTTGGAGCGCTTCGGAGGTGGCTTCGGGGCGGACGGTTTCGTAGGTGGTAATCGTACCCAGTCCATTGAAGGAGTCGATATCGCGGCTAATGGCGTTGGGCGATAATCGGCGGTTAGTATTTTGGATTGGCATTGCAGCCCCTCAGTATGGGTGAACAGATTTAATGTGCCCCTTTTATCGAGTCAGCTACCGCTTACCGATCTAATTGTTGAAAGGTTGATTGATAAGGGGATGGGTGGTTGAAGCAATGGAGTGGGATGCAATCTTAAGGGATGTCGATGCATTGCCATTGGATTGAGGATCACTCAGTATGATCCGTGGTGCTATTGGCAATGTCACGACTGACATTGCCAATGAATGGCGATCGCTTGTTAATGGCAGTTGATGCATTGGCAAGCGATCGGGTTGCATTCAGTATGTTCCGTAGTGCCATTGG
This sequence comes from Leptolyngbyaceae cyanobacterium SL_7_1, assembly GCA_012032525.1. Taxonomy (GTDB): domain Bacteria; phylum Cyanobacteriota; class Cyanobacteriia; order Elainellales; family Elainellaceae; genus JAAUSV01. The sequence continues at coordinate 2,305 of JAAUSV010000459.1, read as the reverse complement.
CAATGTCGGCGATCGCATTGGTTGATTTGGTGGTAGGGGTTGAATCATAAGATGATGCAGCTACTTGTAGGAACGCTCTATACAAGTCATCAGGGTAGCGGTAGGAAATCAATCCGATCTTGATACTCATCCTCAAATGAAGCGTCGGCAATCAGAAGCAGTTCATCAAGATTCTCACCGACGCTTAGCTTAGCGTTCAAGATTAAAATTCCCGGTATGTGACGACCTTGGGCAATATGACCGTTCAAGTGAATGGGCATAGATTTGCGATTGTTTGTAACCAAAATGAACCCATGTTTCTCGCACCAGCATAAAATTTCTGGATCGAGCGTCCCTCTTGGCGGTGCTGTTAGTTCGCCTACTGCTAAAACAAATAAATCGGGTTTCAGTCGCCGAAGTTGAGTTGTGTAAGTTGGATCAACATTTTCATCCATGAGATACTTGAGGGTCATTTACCTGCCTCATCCCATCTCGTTTGGCTCTCAGCGCCCGCAATTTCTCCGCAACGGGAGGTGGGTTGCGCCGCTGCTCTTCTCGCATCTGCTCAGCCCACGTTAACCAGTCGGTCATGTAGGCATTGATAGTTTCTTTGTTGTGTAGGTAGTAGAGAATGGTGGCGTAGACTTGTTCTAGGATCAGAGATGGATAGGTGTTAGCAATCTCTTCTGGGGTTTGAGCACGGAATAGATAGTCAAACAAAATCGTCTCAATGCCGATTCGAGTGCCTTTTAGGCGAATGTCATCGGGAGCTAGAAAAATGAAGTAGTCTTCAAGTTGCATAACTATCTTCCTTAGCCTTTGCATTCTAGTATGCCTGACAACTCTCGTAGGGTGCGTTTGCTTGCGGCAACGCACCCTACGATCGCTGACAGAACCTCTTCATTTTTTCAAAGCTAATGGGTTGTTCTTGTTGCCGTTCAGCAACGATCGCCAGATCGTGAATATCTTCGAGCAGTTGCTCATATTGCTCAATCGTTAGAATAACGGCGGTTTTATTGCCGTTTGCGTCGATGATGTATTGTGCCTGTGAGATGCTCATAGTCCGGCTATGGGTGAAGACATGCTTTCAAAGTAACCTAATCTGTCGTGAAATGAAGTATTTCTAGTGTCGATACCAGTGCGATCGCCCCTCACCCTCAACACCCAGTTCCCCGGCTTTTTAAGGAAAAGCCGGGGAACTTTGTCTGGTGGTGTTGGCGATGTTAAGCGATGCTGCTAGTTTGACACGATCGATCGAGGTTGAATCTAGGAGAGGTTTCAGGGAGCGGAAACTCTTCTAAATAGAGTTGTGTGGCTTCTGTTAAACCTGCGATCGCCTGTTCAATGGTTTCTCCTTGATCAACTGTGCCAACTTCTGGGCATTCAGCCACATACATGTCGTCTTCTTTGTAGACAATTACTGTAAGACTACGAGTTTTCATGGGATGTGAGACGGAATTGTTGAGCTTACAATACGACATTCATTCTCTCAAAGTAACCTAATCTGTTGTGGAATGAACATTTGTAGTGTCAATACTGGGGCGATCGCTCCCCCTCCATAGGCTGCACTGCACTGCTCGCCATTGTCGAATCACAGAACGGTGCGTTTGCTTGCAGCAACGCACCTTACAACAAGCTTGGATCAAACACCCACGCATCGCCCACCAGTGTCTCTAACTGCTGCATCAGTTGGGGCAAAAATATTTGCGGGTCGTTGAGTTGCTGTTGCTCCATCCAGTTGCCCAGTGCTTCCATGTCGTCTAGTTGAATGCCTTGAGCGGCGGCAGCAGCTACTAGCATCTTAAGGCTGGTGGTTTGTAGGTCATTGAGTTGGGGATGGGCTTCGCCGCGTTGTTGGCAGAGGAAGAGAGCAGTAGTGGCGAGCAGTGGTTCGAGTGGATCGGCTTGGGGGACTTGGTTGAACAGAACCCGAATTAAGGTAAAAACATTGACGAAGGGCATTTGAATCCTTAAAGACAGCCAAATGGCTTGAGCTAGATAGGCAGATTGCTGCTCTGAGGGGGTCGCTCCTAAATTGCTTAACACAGTGACTAAATTAGGATATGCCTTGATTTGAGCGAGACTCGCTGCCGCTTGCAGATTAAATTGCAATTGCTTTGTCGTATCTCCCTGTTGACCCGCCAAATATGCCAGATTCGCTAAAGTCGCCGCTTTGCCTTGCACATTGCCGATCGATTCTTCTGCGGCTAAGGATTGCTGGTAGAGGTCGATCGCCTGCTCCACCTGACCCTGTTGCGCGTAGATGCCTGCCAGTTGATGCAACGTCGCCGCTTTGCCTTGCACATCCCCGATCGATTCATGGAGG
>JAAUSV010000458.1 GCA_012032525.1 Leptolyngbyaceae cyanobacterium SL_7_1 | reverse complement strand
ACCTCCCCGGATGCCAAGCGAACACCGATCGCCCGCCCCTGTTCCCGGAGAATTTCCGTCACTCTGGCTTTGTACTGGATTGCGCCTCCCGCCTTTTCTAACCCTGCCACCAGCTTTTGGGCGATTTGTCCGACGCCGCCTTTGGGATAATTGATGCCGCCGTAGTGGCGATCGCTAAACACCATCCCCGCATTGATCATGGGAGTGCGATCGGCGGGCACAACCGACCAGATGTAGCAATCCATATCAATAAATTGCAGCAGCTTGGGATCGTGAATGTAGCGGCGGGCAATATCGCCCACATTTTGGGGCAAGTATTTTACCAATCCCAAACACGCCCCCGGATGCTGGAAAAATACCCGCATTAGATAGCGGGGTTCCTCCAGGGAGAGCAACTCCATAGCATTGAGGCAGTTAAACACTTGCCAACAGGCGTTGTAAAACTGGCGGATTCCCTGCTGTTCGTGGGGAAACAGGGCAATCAGTTCTTGCAAAAACTTCTCATAATCTTGATGAACTTTTAATTCCAATCCATCCGGCAGGTGGTAGTGGACTTGCACTGGATCGGCGATCGTTTCTATCTGCATTCCCACCGCATCGAGGGCACGGGTGAGCAAATTGGTGGTGCCCCGGTTGCCAAAGCCAAAGATCATGGAAGCTCCCACATCGAAGCGATAGCCCGATCGCTCAAAGTATCCGGCGCTGCCACCGGGAATTAGGTATCGTTCCAGCACCAACACCTTGACTCCCTTTGCTGCTAGTTGGGTGGCGGTGACGAGTCCGCCAATGCCAGAACCAATCACCACAACGTCAACCGGATCGGGCAACGGGGATGTATTCGGGGACTGGGGGGCGTGGCTGGCGGCTGGATTGGGGCGGGACGAATCGATCGCAGTCATGGCACTTAGGGAGACGGAATCAACAGTGTTCTCTAGTTACTGTACAATCTCACCCACCCAGAAAGGGGCAAAAAAAGGGGGACTGGTCTGCTGACCAACCCCACCTGCCGATCCTTGAGAGGAGAACACTAAGCGCTATCATAAACTTGTTGAGAATCTATGTCAACACTATTGAAAGTCTTTTTCAATTAAGTCAGGTAGCGCTTTGGTTAGGGTTGTAAAATCAATACCCATTCCTCTGTGTCCGCACTCCACACGGGGGCGATCGTTTCACCAATCAAATAAGGACCCCAGTATCGGCGGGAACCATCCTCTGCAAACGCCATCAGCACATCTCCGGGTTGCAATACCAACTCGCCCTTGGGAGAAGACAGTAATAACCCTTTCGCACTGCCTTCTTGAGGAGCAAAATCCCAATGGATCGGCTCAGGGGCGATCGATGACTGCGATCGCCACACAACGCGCACCGCATGATTGGTCTGGTTGCTAACGCGCAATTGCCCTAATTGATTGGATGCCGCAGGGCTGGGAGTTGGGATGGTGGGGGTTTCTAGCGTCGGAGAGGGGGTAGCCAGCGGGGAGGCGGGAGGAACCGGGGAAACTGGGGAGGGAGTGGGGGGATGAGCTGATAGAGGAGTGGTCTCAAGTTGGGAGGAGGAAGCGGGGGCTGTACATCCGTGGAGAGGCTACATTGACTCAGCAAGGGAGCCGTGATTAGGACAGCTAGCCCGATCGCCCAACGAGTTAAGGAATATGCAGTTAACCTAGTTGCTGTGCCCAATTTCCCCTCCCACCCCTCCGGTCATTCGCTCATCTTTACTCTAGTCAGTAATCGTTGACTTTGGGTGCAAAAAAAGATCAGTTTTGGGATCACACCCAAATCAATTAACCGGATATAATCAGGGCGTTTTTTGAGACAGCGCGTCTGGCAAGATCAAGGGGTAGTGTGAGCGTCTGGCTCACTCACAGGAGTAGGAACAACGATGCAAAATACCCGTTTAAACTCGTTGGTGGGTGCTCTGGGCGATCGCCTAACTCGCTCATTACAAAACCCTTGGCGACGACTGGCGGCACTGCTCATCAGTGTTCTCTTTGGCAACTTCCTCGCCACAGCTCTCTCAACCATTTCCGGACAAGCCGCCGATTTGGATGTGTCGGTGTCGGTGTTTCTAGTCCTGTTGGTGGAAATTGTCAGTTGGTTGACCTACGGCAGCCCATTCCGCCGATCGCCCAACCCCTCTAGCCCCCGCCCATTGTTGATTGAACTGCTGAATGGGTTGAAATTGGGCATGATCTATGGCTTATTTGTTGAGGCGTTCAAGTTGGGAAGTTAGGCATCATGGGGACGCTACAGCAAGCGCTAGAACAACTAGTTCAAACGGGGCGATCGCTGCCTGTTGATCAATCAGAAGATTTGCAACGGCAATTGCTATGTGAGCCGCAGGCATCGGCATTTGGCATCACTCCAGAAACCGTGACGGCTACGGTAGAGACCCGATCGCAGCTTTTGGTGAAACTCTATCCAGCACTCCAGCAGTTTTGTCAGCAGCAATTGCAGTGGCAACAGGTTCCCCTAACAACGGCTTGGCTATTATGGCTCCCTCTAGCGGAGTGGATGGCAGCGGCTCGATCGCCGCTCCAACGACCGATGATTCAAGGCATTCTCGGCGGTCAGGGCACAGGGAAAACCACCTTGGCGGCGATCGAAGCAGTGATTCTAGAATCCCTAGGCTACCGAGTGGCACGGTTATCCCTAGATGACCTCTACAAAACCTATGCGGAGCGATCGATCTTGCAACAGAGCGATCCCCGATTGCGCTGGCGGGGTCCACCGGGAACCCACGATGTGGCGTTGGGCATTCAGGTATTGCAGGAGATTCGGGCAGGCAGAGCGACTGAATTGCCCCGGTTTGACAAATCGGCTTGGGGCGGAGCGGGCGATCGCACCACCCCAGCCCCAATTCCCCCAATTGATATTCTCCTGTTTGAGGGCTGGTTTGTTGGAGTGTCCCCGATCGATCCTGCTGCCTTTGAGAGTGCGCCCTTGCCAATTGTCACCGATGCCGATCGCGCCTTTGCCTACGACAGCAACACGCGATTGCAGAGCTACCTGCCGCTGTGGGAGTTGCTCGATCGCCTGATTGTCCTCTATCCCCACGACTACCGCTTTAGCCAACACTGGCGTCGCCAAGCGGAGCAAGGCATGATTGCGACGGGGCGATCGGGCATGGCGGATGTGGAGGTGGATGAATTTGTCACCTATTTTTGGCGATCGCTCCATCCCGATTTGTTCATCATGCCGCTGTTGCAAAACTCAAATCGAGCCGATCTGATCATCGAACTAGATGCGGAGCACAACCCGATTAGCATTCGCAAACCCTAACTCTACTAGCACGGCAAACTTAACTCTGTAGGTTGGGTTGAGTGCTAACGAAACCCAAAAATCCTATAAATGTTGGGTTTCACGTTGTTCAACCCAACCTACCAGAGTTGTGAAGTAGTTTGGTATTTGTTTCTAAATCGGGATAATTTTATGTCCACC
>JAAUSV010000457.1 GCA_012032525.1 Leptolyngbyaceae cyanobacterium SL_7_1 | reverse complement strand
TTGGGTGACATCTGGCGAATCGCCTGGGCAATCTGGCTGCAAACAGGCATCCCCAGCCGGATGCCCATAATAATCGTTGTAGGCTTAAAGTAATCGACATCGCACAACAGCAGCGACAGGGGCAACTGTTCCCGCTTCAGTCGATACCACTCCTGAGCCAGATACTCATCAAACGAGCGGCGGTTAGCGATTTGGGTGAGGCTGTCTAGTGTCACCAGTCGCTTTAGCTCGGAGTTTGCCAGTTGTAGTTGTTGATAGAGTCCTGATTGGTGAATGGCGATCGCCAGTTGGTTGTCAATCTGGCGCAACAGTTCCATCTCTTCGGGTTTCCAGTGGCGCTGCTCTTGGCAAGCATGGACAATTAGCAAGCCCCAAAGGATGGGCCCGCAGACCTCCCCCGGAAATTGCTGCTCCTGCCCTGACTGCACAATCGGGATGACAGCTTTTGATTTGACTGCAATGCTTTGCAAAAATGCCTGCAAGCAGTCCGCCTGATAGGTTTCCTCGACATTGACGATCGAGCGGGCGTGTCCTTGCCAATAAAACTCGTGGCTTTCGGGGGGAAAGCATTCGTCTGTAAACGCCATCCCCAGGGTTTTAGGGAAAATCGCCTCCACCGATTCTGCAACAACGCTGCCCTGCATTCCTGTTCCTAGCCGAAAGATCACGACGCGATCGGCATCTAACACCCGCCGCACTTGATCCACCGTTGTAGACAAAATTTGATCGAGATCGAGCGATTGGCGAATGTGTTGGGTGATTAAACCCAGCAAGCGTTGCCGCTGCATTTGTTGTTGCAATGCCCAGGCAACTTGTTGGTGCTCGGCTTCGATCTGCTTGCGATCGCTAATATCCCGCACAATCCCCAACACCCCCGTAATCTCCCCGTGGGCGTCCCGCAGCGGGTTAAAAATCACCGATGTCCAGCCCGATCGCCCTGTATCGGCGATGGCAAACGGCACTTCGGGTAGCACCACAACCTCCCCTGCCAAGGCTCGATGCAAGCAGGCATAGATACCATTTTCTTGTAGATCGGGAAAGGCTTCTAAGGGATAGCGATCGAGCATTGCCGTTGCTGGCAACCCGCTGAGTTGTTCCATGTAACGATTCCACAGTTGGTAGCGCAACTCCCGGTTGTAGACAACCACCCCCACTTGGACATCGGCAATCACTTGATGATGAAATGCAGTGATCTCCTGCAACTGTTGCGCTTGCCCAAGGGCGTGGTGGCGTAATTCATCTAATTCCTGGAGGAGTTGGGTGTTTGATTTGGTAGACTCTGCTGAATCAGTAGAAACACTCGCTTCCGAGGGAGGTTGAGGGGAGTCTTCGTCCACAATGGATCTCCTGAATAATTCAGAGTGATAGACGCTGGGTTGCGATAAAAATAGCATTTGGGTGAGACGAATCCTGCCCATCCCACCCACGACCTATACTTCAATCTGCTCTGTACTTTGCTGTGCTCTACACTTTGCTGTGCTCTACGTCGATCGCCTAGAAGCTCACTCAAACGAACCTACCTGCATTCTGACAAACTGCGACCCCTTCGTTGAAATCTGGAGTGACTTAGCAACAAAAATTCAGTAATGCGGTAAATTCGATCGGGGCAACAGCACCACTCGGACATTTTTTTAAGATTTTGTGTTCATCCGCTTGAATTTCTACTATCGTTGTGCAGTATTGCACTGAGTCGTATTGTCTTTTGATCGAAGCATGAAATCCCAATCCAACGGTTCTACTCAAAATCCCTCACCCACCAACGCCCACTCCGCCACGCCCTACTCCGCCTCTGTGCCCATCTCGGTGTATCGGGAGCTGACTGCCGAGTTGCAGGCGACTAAGGCATTGCTAGATTCCACAAATCAGCAATATCAACAATTGGCGCAGGAGCATCAACGGTTGCGTCAGGAGGTGGAGCGAGTAGTCAACCAGACGTTGCGGCTCAACCAAGTCCTCCATCCCCACGCTGTCACCGATCCGACCCAGGTGGATGCCATCAAGGTTGCTGAGCAATTGCGTTCTGGCTATGGCGGCTTGGATCTGCCCAATCCCGATGGCGATCGACTTGCCAACCCCACCTTCACCGAACAGCCCAGTGCGTTGCTCCCAGAAAAATCCAAGTCTGCGAGGGACATGGGCGGGATCGGGTTGACCCTAACGGTGATAGTCGTGGTGATCACCGCGTTCACCGCTGGGTTTATCGTATTTCGTCCCCATGCCACCCCTCAACGCTGACCCCCCTCAACGCTGACCAGGTTCTATGCCGCTTGGCTCGATCGCTCACAATATTGCTTGGTGACTTGATGCCGATAACGAAACAAGCTGTCTAATTGCGCCATCACCAACGAACCTGCCAACGACTCGATCGCCTCTCCACCGGGTAGGGCAAAGGCGATCGTGTCAGTCAGTTGGGTTTTGCCCTGCTCCTCCTCAAATTGGTGCCAATGTAGCCATTTAGCGAAGGGTCCGGTGACTTGGCGATCGACAAATAGCTCGTAGGGCTTGCACTCCACATGCCGCGCCAACCAGCGCAGCGAAAACACGCCCCACCCTAAAAGAAATTCTGTCTCTGCCCCCTCGTCTAGCCCGCCCTCCCGTCGCAGCACTTGCACGGGTTGCCAGGGTGGGGTGAGTAGGGTCAGCACATCGGGGCGTTCATGAAACTCCCAAACGACAGCAACGGGCGCGTCGATCAGGCTGGACTGGTGAAAATGCAACATGGGTAGATGGGGGTTCGATTGGGGCAAGTAGCTCCCCTACACCCTACCAAATATCCAACTGCTCCACAGGTGACTCCGACACGCGCCGACTTTTGCCATTTTTTTCCGACGTTGACGCGCCTGGAGTACTGGTTTTGCGCAAACCCACCGCAATATGGGAATGTTTCTCGATCTGCCCCATCACCTGCTTTGCCCGCTGGATCACCGAGGCGGGCAACCCCGCCAACCGCCCCGCTTCGATGCCATAGGACTTGTCGGCTCCGCCGGGGCACACCTGATGCAAAAAGATGATTTGGTCGGGCAATTCCTTCACCATCACCTGGTAATTTGCCACGTTGGGCAGGATCGAGGCAAGCTCGTTTAGCTCATGATAGTGGGTGGCAAAAATCGTCCGCGTTCCCAAATCCGTCGCCAAATATTCCGCCACTGCCCAGGCGATCGACAGCCCATCAAAGGTTGCCGTCCCCCGTCCAATCTCGTCTAACAACACCAACGAGTGCGCCGTGGCGTGGTTGAGAATGTTTGCCGTTTCATTCATCTCCACCATAAAGGTCGATTGCCCCGTCGCCAGATCATCCACCGCCCCCACCCGCGTGAAGATCCGATCGCATACCCCCAAGCGTGCCGATCGAGCGGGCACAAAACTCCCCACCTGCGCCATCAGTTGAATCAATCCCACTTGCCGCAGGTAACAACTTTTGCCGCTGGCGTTGGGTCCCGTCAG
>JAAUSV010000456.1 GCA_012032525.1 Leptolyngbyaceae cyanobacterium SL_7_1 | reverse complement strand
CCCGCTCCACCCGAAGAAGGTGTCCATGCCGCCGCTTGCCGTTGAGGGTGTCGTTGCCATCACCGCCATCCATGAAGTCGTTGCCCGTGCCCCCATTAATTGTGTCCCGTCCGGCTCCACCAAAGAAGGTGTCGTTGCCGCCTCTGCCGTTGAAGGTGTCATTGCCACCCAAGCCAACAAACACATTATCTTGGGCAGTGCCATTCAGGGTGTTGCTGCCATTGGTGCCCGTGATGGCATCGCTGGGCAGCGCAACATTGAGGGTGACGGTTGCCGTATCCGTGCCGCCATTGCCATCGGAAAGGGTGTAGTCAAAGCTGGCAGTTCCCAGGAAGAAGTCATTGGGGGTGAAAACCACATCGCCGTTGGCTCCCAAGGTAACGCTGCCGTTACTGGCATTGCCAACGCTGGCGATCGTCAGCGTATCCCCATTAATATCCGTATCATTGGCAGTCAGGGCAGCGGTGGTCAAGGTGAGGGGCGTTTGTAGAACAGCATCAAACCCATCATCGCCAGCCACAGGAGGCGTCTGCTCAAACCCGCCCAATGTCACAACTTCACTGCGATATTTTTGGAAGTTGTCCTGTTCTAAATCCTTAGAGATTGTGCCGTTGTTGTACCAAACGCTGTCGCCGTTGTCTACCAACAGTTGAATCTGGCTGCTAGCACTCAGGGAACTGGGCAGAGCCACGATCGACTCAAAACTACCATCCGCATTCAACGCCGTTAGATCTGCGGTTCTCAACACGGGTGCATCACTGGCATTGCCCGTCCACGTATACAAGCGGAAATCGGCTGGAGCCGTTCCCGTTGCCGCTCCGGCGGGTCCTGCCACAATCACGTACTCGTTATTGGCGTTGCGCTCAATGCTGCGAATTCCCCGACCGTCTAGATCGAGTTGAATCGCTGCCCCAAAACTGGCAGACCCTGCCGTTCCCCCCGTGGGCGAGAGCAGACTGGTGAAATTGGTCACAGGAATGATCAGTGCTTGGGTGCGATCGCTCGTCGGCAGATTCGGCGCACGAAACGCAATATAACCCGTGACACCATCGGGGGCGATCGTCAACCCTTCGATATTAAAACCACTGGGCACTTCTGGGGAAACGCCCTGCGCGGCACTGGCTGCTAATCCCAACGGTGCGCCATTGGCATTATCCCAGGCAATCAAATCATCTTCTAAAAAGCGGTAGTAGCCAGTAAACGTCAGGGTCGTATTGGCTCCGCTACCGGAAAGCTCCGTAGCAAAGATGCGTTCGCGGTTGGGGCGATCGTTGCTGCTGCTGTTATTACTGTGGGAACCCGTCCAGTAGATTGTGTTGCCAATGCGGGTAGAACCCTCGATATCCACCTCGCTGGAACCCGACAAGCCCAAGAAACTGGTGAAGTCAAAGGAGTTTAGCGGTAAACCAGAGTCATTGCGATCGTATAGGCGAATCGTCTGATCTTCGTCATCCGCTACCAACATGTAGTCAGCATCAATGGCGATCGCCGTCGAGGCATCACTCGTCCCGGTGTGGAATCGCGTCGTGGCAGGCGTGACCGAACCCACCGAGGCAGCATAGTTAATGACGTAGCTATCACTTTGGGTGCCGTCATTCACCGTCACGGTAATATCGGCAAACCCAACACCGCTGGGAGTGATCTTTAGGTTACGGTTACTGCCTGTGCCAGTTAAATCCAGATTGGCATCGGCAACCACCGCTTGATTGCTGCTGCTGACAGTCACCGTTAGATCGCCGACAGCGGTATCAGAATCGGCGATCGCAAAGTCGATGCCCAACGTCCGGGCAGGGTCAGTCGGGTCATTGATCACCCCGCTAACCGCACCGGAACCCGTGGTTGCTAAATCCACCAAAGGGGTTGGGGTGGCTTCGGCGATGGTGGGTGGGGCAGCGGTAATATCGTTATCAATCACATTAACTGTGATCACAGGAAGGTTAGTGCTATAGTTGCCGCCGCCCTGATAGTTGATTACCCCTGTGTGGGTGCCTTCTGGCGCTGCATCGTCGATCGCTGTTACAGTAACCGTTTCAGGAATGTTCCAGCTTGTGGGACTAAAGATAATCACATTGGGGCTGGGAGTAACCTGGTTACTGGAAGTAAAAAGAGTCACCTGTCCAGTGGGCTGACTGCGCAACACGATCGTGTAGGTATCGGTGGTCCCGTCTTCGGTGACATCGGTGCTGCCACCTGATTGCACAACCAGATATCCCGGTGCGCCTGTGTTGTAGTTGCCCGGACTGCCGATCGTCCCTGCGGTAGACGTGCGGGAATTCTGAGCATCATTGACCGTCGAGAGTCGCCAATCAGCATCGATCGTTTCGTCGGCTAGCTGATCGACGGGTGCCCAACCGCTGGCATTTTCGGTGCGAATCGTACCGGGAATGGTTTGATCGTTATAGGTCAGGCGATCGACCAGATTGCCCGCCGCATCGTACAGGTTAATCTCATCAGCTCGTCCTAAATTTTGCGACAGCCCACCAATCACCTTCACACTGGCAGGTAAGCTCCAAGCCGCCCGAAAAACGTCCGCATTTGCCTCCGTCAGGATCACAGACTCTCCGGGCTGGACAATGCCAAAGGCGCTGACGGAAAAGGAACCGGGGGTGCGAGAACTATCGTCAAAGCTCCAGCCCGTCATGTCGATCGGGTCAGTGCCCACATTAGTGAATTCGACAAATTCACCCGGTGCGCCACTATACATGTACTCAGTAATTTGCATCATAGTTGTCGAGGTCGTTGGGTTGGAAAATAGATGGATTGAATCACGCCATACGAACACCAGCAAACGCTTTCCCAGCAGAACTAGGAAAGAGTCGGTTGCTCAGTTGAGAAATTGCAGTAGAAACGCTTGGGTAGATTGCGTGGGAGAGCGATCGCCCCAGTTCTAATTCAGCTCTAATTCAGCAGAGTTGCGATTGGGGATTAGCCTTAAAGCAAAACACGGAAAAATATCACTTTCGGTTCTTGTCTCAGCATCACCCTGTAGATTTCTTTGTCAAAGAAATTATCTAATACACTCGTAACATGGACAATTTCTCCGCAAGATTACGGAAAGGTTAAGTTCGCTATTTCTTCACTGAATAGTGAAGTTGCCTTGAAGCCGACTCAATGGGGGCGGCGGTAAATCCCAAAGAGGGCAAGTCCGATCAGACTGGCGATCGCCCCCGGCTCTGGAATTGAAGAAGTGGCATCGGCAAGGTAGATCCCCCGACTGCCATCTTCAAACTGAACTGGAAAAACGATCTGATCGCCATCTAAAGCTTGTGGAGTTAAGCGAACTGATCTAACAAGCTTGTTATCTAGCCGATCGCCCCCGCCTCACTCGCCCCCAAACCCGTTGCAATCAGTCCCGTAACCACAGCCGTGAGCAGACCCGATCGCATAGATTCCCCTTAATTGCTTACCTGGTTTGACCCGCATCAGTACCTGCCCAAATTCTACAGGTTG
>JAAUSV010000455.1 GCA_012032525.1 Leptolyngbyaceae cyanobacterium SL_7_1 | reverse complement strand
CAGTCGGGGACATTGTGCCCTTGCTGTTTGCCTGGTGGAGCGGTGCGCCCTACGCCTTTGTCGGCACAGCCAAGTCCGATTATTATCTGCGAGATGAGGCGGGCTGGTTGCCGCGCCAGTCCTGGTGGGACGATCGCCTAGAGCGCTGGTGGGGGTCGGTGTATCATCCGTGGGAGCGCTGGTTGATGACTCGGCAACGCTGTCAGGCGGTGTTCCCCAGAGATCGGTTGACAACGGAACGCCTGCGGCAGTGGGGCATCTCTGCGATCGACGCAGGCAACCCGATGATGGACGAATTAGGACAAGCGCAAAGTTCCACAACAACAATGCCGGAATCAACGCTCTCGTTTGTTCTGTTGCCTGGATCGCGCATTCCCGAAGCCTATGAAAATTGGCAGATAATTTTACAAGCGATCGACCAGTTACAAACTCGATTTAACGGGCGATCGCTGCGGTTGTTGGCAGCGATCGCCCCAACGTTAGATCTAGAACCATTAATTCAAGCCCTCATCACCCAAGGTTGGTCACAGGTGACTGAGCAGCGGTTCGATCAAGCAATTCACTGGCATCGCGCCACCACCCGCTTGAGTTTGAGTCAAACCAACTTTGCTTCCTACTTGCAGCAAGCAGACTTTGCCTTGGCGATGACGGGCACGGCAACCGAACAGTTTGTCGGGTTGGGCAAACCTGCTCTGATTTTCCCTGGCAAAGGACCCCAATTTACTCCCCGCTTTGCAGAGGCACAAACCCGCTTACTGGGAGTCTCTGCGATTTTAGTCCCCGCTGTGCAACAGACAGCGGATGTGGTCGAAATGCTTTTGCATGATCCCGATCGCCTGCAACTGATTGCCCAAAATGGTTTACGGCGCATGGGACACCCCGGAGCCGCCAAGCAGATCGCCCATCACCTCATGCAACGATGGCAATGAGGTGGATTGCGGTAACAATCCACCCGGACTAATCATGCGGTATGCGCATTCACCTAATGCCGACCCCACAAGAAAATGGACATTTCAGCCATCAATATGTACACCGCGTTAATCGCTAACAGCTAGTTACTGAGAGCTTTAAACCGTGCCACCAGAGGCTTGCAGTCGAGCGCGGGCACGCTTTAGTGCTCTGGTTGCCTGAATTTGCTCCTGGCGATCGTCAGCAGGAACGCTACTCATCCGGGTAGTCGCCTCAGCGTAAGCCGTCCGAGCTTCTTCTTGATCGATGGCGTCACCCCGTTCCGCCGCATTCACCAAAATGGTGACTTCATCCCGCTCGATCTCAGCAAATCCGCCAAGCAGGGCGATCGCCACCCATTCCTTATCCGAGCGAACCCGCATCACCCCCGTGTCAAGGGCAGTCAGCAAGGGAGCGTGTCCGCTCAAGATTCCTAGTTGTCCGGTTGTGCTTGGTAGAATCACTTCTTCAGCAGTGGAATCCCAGACAGTTTTGTCAGGTGCAATCACACGAACAGTTAACGGCATAGTTCTTGGAGATAACAAGTAAAAAATGTAGGCACAAGAGCCACAGAGTTGTAGCTCTTGTGGTTGACGATTACTTCGTCTCTGCTTTCATTTTCTCAGCTTTGGCGATCGCTCATCAATGCTGCCCACCATGTAGAAGGCTTGCTCTGGCAGTTCATCCAACTCTCCTTTGAGGATCATTTGGAAGCCTTTGATCGTATCTATCACGGGCACATACTTTCCAGGAGAACCCGTGAACACCTCTGCCACAAAGAAGGGTTGAGAGAGGAAGCGTTCGATCTTGCGGGCACGAGCAACCGTTAGGCGATCGTCCTCTGACAATTCATCCAATCCCAAAATGGCAATGATGTCCTGCAACTCTTTGTAGCGCTGCAACGTAGATTGCACCAATCGAGCGGTGGAGTAGTGGTCATCTCCCACAATGTTAGGCTGGAGCATGGTTGAAGTCGAACCCAACGGATCAACCGCCGGATAGATACCTTTTGATGCCAAACCACGGGACAACACCGTTGTTCCATCTAGGTGGGCAAAGGTGGTAGCGGGAGCGGGGTCGGTCAAGTCATCCGCAGGCACGTAAACCGCCTGGATCGAGGTAATCGACCCTTCGGTGGTGGAGGTAATTCGCTCTTGCAAATCTCCCATGTCCGTTCCCAGGGTTGGCTGGTAACCCACCGCAGAGGGCATCCGTCCTAGCAGCGCCGATACTTCGGAACCCGCTTGCACAAACCGGAAGATGTTGTCAACAAACAACAGCACGTCCTGCTTGTTGACATCGCGGAAGTACTCCGCCATTGTCAGCGCCGACAGACCGACACGCATCCGTGCTCCGGGGGGTTCATTCATCTGCCCATAGACAAGGGCAATCTTAGACTCGCTGGGGTTATCTTTGTCGATAACGCCTGACTCGATCATTTCGTTGTAGAGGTCATTGCCTTCGCGGGTGCGCTCACCCACACCACCAAAGACGGATACTCCACCGTGGGCCTTAGCAATGTTGTTGATCAACTCCATCATGATGACCGTCTTGCCGACGCCAGCGCCGCCAAACAAGCCGATTTTGCCACCCCGGCGATAGGGGGTAAGCAAATCAATCACCTTGATGCCCGTTTCAAAAATTGAGGGCTTGGTCTCTAGCTCGGTCAGCTTGGGAGCAGCGCGGTGGATCGGCGAGCTATCCTGCGCGTCAACAGGTCCTTTATTATCTACCGCTTCGCCTAAAACGTTAAAGATTCGACCTAGTGTGGCAGTGCCGACTGGAACACTAATGGGAGCACCCGTATCGACAACCTCCATTCCCCGCACTAGTCCATCGGTGGAACTCATCGCAACACCCCGGACTTGGTTATCGCCCAGGAGTTGTTGTACTTCGCAGGTCACCGACACTTCTTGACCTGCGGAGTTTGTACCGTTAATCTTGAGCGCGTTGTAGATTTGGGGCATTTTCCCATCTGGAAATTTTGCGTCTACAACCGGACCGATGACTTGCGTAATGTATCCGATGTTCGTTTTCTCTGCTGTGGTGACCATGCTTGCGCCTATCGAGTAATCAACGTCTCTAAAATGCCAAGAGTCTGCCGGACAGATTTGAGCAATGCTCAGATCTCCATACACCTGCATATGAACGGAAGGACGCACCTCTGCCAGGCTGTGTCCGTTTCCAGTCTTGATGGCTGTAGCAGCCACCTTTCAGAGTAACATCGAACGAAACCCTTACAAAAATTAAAATTTACGTTTTTGCAGAAGGGTGCCGATCGCCGCTAAAGCCGTTAGCCCTAAAATTGTCCCAGGCTCAGGAATTGAGGTGGAATCATCCGGGGGCGGCGAATTGGGATCGCGGGGCAGGGGATCGGGAGTGGCACTGGGAATTGAGGAAGGCGTGGGGACAGGCGTGGGAGCCGGCGTGGGAGCCGGCGTGGGGATAGGCGTGGGAGTCGGGGTTGGGAACGGGCGCGAGGCGTAGGACGCTGGGGCTGGGAGCAGG
>JAAUSV010000038.1 GCA_012032525.1 Leptolyngbyaceae cyanobacterium SL_7_1 | reverse complement strand
TGTCTAAGTAGGGTTGGATTGTTTTTCTAGCCACATTTGCCTGTTGAAGTGGGGTTGGCGATCGCCAGTTTCACCCCAATGCTTCCTGTTATTTCTAGCGGGTCAAGACTTCCTGTTCATTTCGACATGTGGGAGCTTGACCGCCATTCACCTGCCGTTGTCCCAGCGCACATTTTTCTGGGTCAGCTAGATTTTGCTGGGCAAAAATCCAGGTTTTTCTACTTGCCAACTCAGCACATTTTAACCTTCACTCCCACCAATTTTTGAGGCATCTATGGCGAACAATCACGTTATCTTTATTCACCCCGATGGCACCAGTCCTGCCACGTTTGCCTTCGCCCGCTTTGTCGATCAAGGTCCCGATGGTCGGTTGAATTGGGACAACATGGATAGAGCCTACGTCTATCTGGGGCACATGGAAGACCAGCTCACGGGCACGTCCAATGGGGGCGCAGTCACCCACGCTACCGGCGTTAAGGTATTTGCAGAGTCCTTTGGTTTAGACCGCGAAGTGGATGCCGATGGTAATCCGATCGATTTAGATCCCAATCCGGCTGTGGGTCGATTTGTCGATCGCCCCCTGACCTCGCTCTCTGGCAAAGAGAACCAGACAATCATGCAAGAAGCGGTGGCAGCGAATAAAGCGACTGCCCTGATCAACTCTGGAGTGATTGCGGAGCCGGGAACTGGAGCGTTTTGCTTCTCAAGTGGGGTACGACGATGTTCCTGCCGGGGTTAGTGGCTTTGATGTTTTCCCTAGAGCGCAGTTTGCTGAGATTACCCGTCAGGTGGTGGAGTCTGGCATTGATGTAATCTTGGGCGGTGGATTGGTCAACTACCTCCCCGTTGGAACTGAACCACCCGCGGGGGCAAGCGCCTATGTGCAAACCGCTGCCCAATTGGATGGCATTTCCACCAGCGCCAGTCAGCGCCCCAGCATCAACCTGATCGAACTGGCGCAGAGCAAGGGCTACACCGTTGTCTATACCGAGGAGCAACTCAATGCTGCCGTTGCCGATCCTACGGTAACGAAAGTACTGGGTGTTTTTGCGTCTGAAGACACCTTCAATGATAACCTTCGCGTGGCTGATAGCTCCACGGCTAGCGGCTTCCGCAACGTCACCGGAGTGGAAGAAAACTTGATTGCCAATGGTGCGCCCAACTACGTGCCCTCGGCTCCCACGGTTGGGGAAATGCTGGCTGCCGCCCAAACGATCATGGAGCGCAATCCCAAGTTTGCCAACGGTTCGTTGACGGTGTTGGAGGAAGAGGGCACCGATAATTTTGGCAATATTAACAATGCTGCGGGCATGTTGGATGGGGTGCGCCGTACCGATGAGGCGATCGGCGTTGCCCTAGAATTTGCCGAAACCTACGAAAATACCCTGGTGATCACGGCAGCCGACAGCGAAGCGGGTGGCTTGCAGGTGCGCGATCCGTTGTCTGAGGACAATGTCGGAACGATCAACGCCAACCCAACGGGGGTTTCCACCCTGCCACCTGCCCTCGCCAATCCCTTAGATGGACAGGCGGGCGCTGGAACGACTCCGTTTGTCTCTGCCCCAGCGGACAACGGCTTGGTTTCCAACTTTGGCATTGCCTGGGCGGGCACACCGGATTTTGCCGGAAACATTGTCACCAAAGCCCACGGCTTGAACGCCGATCAACTGCCCGCCACCGTCGATAACACCGACATCTATCGGGTGATGTACGAGACGCTGTTTGGCGTAGAATTGCCCGATCGCCCCGTTCCCCAAGCTCCTGAAACGCCGGTTGCTAGCGAATCTACGGGTAATGTCATCTTCATCCACCCCGACGGACATAGCCCCTCCATGTTCAGCGCCGCCCGGTTTGTGGCGGAGGGTCCTGATGGCAGACTCAATTGGGACATGATGAGTAATTCTGGCGTTTACCTGGGACACCTGACCGATCAACTCACAGGCAGTTCCGATGGTAGCGGCGTGGTTCATGCCTTTGGGGTGAAGAACTGGGGCGACTCCTACGGCTTCGACGATGCCCTAGAAGAGGGTGGTGAACCCGTGATCTCGGCATCGGGTAAGCAGGGTGTCTCCATCATGGAAGAGGCACGGGATGCAGGCAAGGCGATCGCCGTGATTAATTCTGGTCAGTTGGGAGAGCCAGGATCGGGTGCATTTTTGGCAGAGGTGGACGATCGCGGCGATGTCAACGAAATTGCTCGCCAGTTGATCCTAGAATCAGACGCCCAGGTAATTATGGGTGGCGGTGAGCGCTGGTTGTTGCCCACCGGAGAGGCAGGACGCTTTGGCGAAGCGCTTGGGCAAACGGGGGCACGCACCGATGGGCTAAACCTGATCGAGGAAGCCCAAGCGCGGGGCTACCGAGTGATCTACACCCAGGAGGAATTGGCGACCGTGCAACCGGGCGAAAAAATCCTGGGGGGTGTTTGCCTGGACTGACACCTACAATGCCTCTGCTGACGAACTGTTGGAGAGCCGTGGCTTATCCTTCTATGGGCAACCCGGCAACCCCAACCCCCCGACTGTGGCTGAGATGCTGCAAGCCACATTAACCTCGGTGTCGAGTGACCCCGATGGTTTCTTTGTGGTGCTGGAGGAGGAGGGCACCGACAACTTCCCCAATGCCAACAATGCGGCAGGGACGATCGAGGCGACTTTGCGGGCAGATGCGGCGATCGGTGTGGCAATGGAGTTTGTCCGCAACCAAGACCCCCAATACATTAGTACTCACCGCTGCCGACAGCGAGGCAGGTGGCTTGCAGGTGTGGCAACCCACCCCCTTTGCCCCCGGTTTCCCTGAGACTCCGCTGACCACCCAACCCACGGTCAATGTCAACCCCAGCCCTGCTCCCGTCCCCAACCCCCTGGATGGCACCACGGGCAGACTGGAAGACGGCGCAGGCGGAACTGGCTCTTGGACGGCATTTGCCGCACAAGATAGTCTGGATGGGGCAGTGGGCAACTTTGGTGTCGCCTGGGCAGGCACACCCGACTTTCCCGGCAACATTGTCTCGAAAGCCTATGGTATGAATGCCGACCTACTGCCTTCGACCCTCGACAACACCTTCATCTACGAGATTATGTACAAGACCTTGTTTAACAAGGAATTGCCAAATCAAGTGCTGGGTAGCCGCGTCGATCAACGGTTGATGGGCACCGAGGCAAACGATCTAATCATTGCTCGTCGCGGCAGCGACCCCACCAGCGGTAACAACCTGATCGCTGGCTTGGAAGAGGCTGACATCGTCTACGGGGGTGATGGTAACGACACCATTCGGGGTGACGAAGACACCTTCAGACGGGGCACGGCGCTGGGTGGGGATGACATTCTCTACGGCGGCGCAGGCAACGATCGCCTCGGCGGCAAGGGCGGCAATGACCAACTCTTTGGCGAAGCAGGTCGCGACTCCCTCTGGGGCGACGCGGGCGATGATTTGCTAGATGGCGGTGCGGACAACGATACGTTGACTGGCGGTTTTGGCGCAGATACGTTTGTGCTCAGCCTCACGGGTGGCACAGACTTTATTCGCGACTGGACGCTGAGTGAGGGCGATCGGATTGCTCTGGCTGATGGTCTCAGCTTCTCGCAACTCTCGATTACCCAAGAGGGAACCAACGCGTTGATCAACGCCGATGGACAAGTCTTGGCTCGCCTGCGGGGTGTCGATGCCACGGTGCTAGAGGCTCAGGCAAATTTTGTGACGGTGTAGATTGCTGATTTGACTGTAGGGGCATGGCAATTCCATGCCCTTTTTATGTCGATTTGATGATTGATATAGCAATTCTAAATCAGCCGTGAAACAAAGATCCCCGGCTTCTCCAGAAGAAGCCGGGGATCTGGGGCGACAGGATTTCATGATTTAAATAGGATTGCTATATTTGATGGTGCGATCGCCCATTTTCTCACCTCTGATCTATTCAGCTTCGACAAATTTAACAGTGTCATAGAGGTCGGCAATTTGAATTTGAAACTCGATCGCCAGGTATTAATCTAGAGCAAAGATTCAATTGAGCTGAGAAGTTCAGATAATCTATTATGAATAACATCCCAAACTACATCGAAATCGAGTTGGTCATATTGATGAACGATTACATCCCGCATTCCAGCTATTTCACGCCAGGGAATTTCTGCATGTTGTTGACGAAATGTGTGAGATAGTCGTTTAGTAGCTTCGCCAATAATGGTAATTTGGTAAAGGATGGCAGATAGCTTTTCATCGTTTACCTCTAATTCATCTCGACTAACGTTATCTACGTATCTCAAGATACGTTTAATTGCTATTACAATGTCAATTAAGGATTCTTGATCACGAAGCATAGATTATTTGAGCAGATTCTAGAATATTTTTGCGTCTCAGCCAATTCTCACTTCGTTCAAGTGCTGCTTTAACAATAAAATCTACCTTGCGATCGAAGATAGCTTCAAGTTCATCTCGCATCTGTAAAGTTTCAGCTAAACCCCGTTGAGTGTTTGGAGCAAAGCTAACTAGCACATCAATATCACTGTCGGAATGAAAATCACTTCGTAAAACAGAACCAAATAGAGCAAATTCAACAATTTGCCACCTGCTACAAAAGGCTCGAATTCTATCTATTGGTAAATCAATGTTTTGAATCATACCAATTCATCCCTTGTTAGTGGTTCAAGGCACATTTCAATCAGCACGCACATGTTCATCAGCTGATCAATTATCTCTCCCTGGCAGTAACATGCTCAGGACTGACGCACTTCGTACGGCGTCTCGTCGTGATAGATGATTTTGTGAGCGCGTCGTGCCCACAAAATCGTCCAACTGCATCAGTCCTGATGCTTTTAATTGAGGAACTTCACCAATGTACATCCATCTTCACCCTGTTCGATCACAGCATGAAACTCTTTACCTTTCATGTTCCTACCCCTATTTCTAGAAGCTCAAAATCGCCTTCTTGGATTCTGGTTTTCTAAGGTGCAAGATGTCACTTAAGCTACCTAAGATTGTAGCTACTTTACGATCGCCCCACCGATCGCCAACTTCCCACCGCAAATTCCTATAATGAAAGTTGGTTCTACTCAAACTCAGCATGACGACAGAACTCCAGTCAGAACTCGTAACCCAGATCGATCGCCGTCGCAACTTTGCCATCATCTCCCACCCCGACGCCGGAAAAACCACCCTCACCGAGAAGCTATTGCTGTACGGAGGTGCGATTCACGAAGCAGGGGCGGTGAAGGCACGACGGGCGCAGCGTCATGCCACCTCCGACTGGATGGAAATGGAGCAACAGCGGGGAATTTCTATCACCTCCACCGTGTTGCAGTTTGAGTACGACGACTACTTTATTAATCTGCTAGACACGCCCGGACACCAAGACTTTAGTGAAGACACCTACCGCACCCTTGCCGCTGCCGACAATGCGGTGATGCTAGAGGATGCGGCAAAGGGCTTGGAACCGCAGACGCGCAAGTTGTTTGAAGTCTGCCGGATGCGATCGATCCCCATTTTTACCTTTTTCAATAAGCTCGATCGTCCCGGTCGTGATCCCTTAGAACTAATGGACGAGATTGAGCAGGAACTGGGACTGCAAACCTATGCAGTAAATTGGCCCATCGGCATGGGCGATCGCTTTAAAGGGGTGTTCGATCGGCGCAAGCGGCAGATCCACCTGTTTGAGCGCAGTGCCCACGGCAGTCGAGAGGCGGTGGATACGGTGGTGGATTTGGGCGATCCCCGGATTGAGGAATTTGCTGGAGCAAGACCTCTATTACCAGCTCAAAGAAGAATTGGAAGTATTGGAGGAAGTGGGATCAGAGTTGGATCTAGATCTGGTGCATCAGGGCAAGATGACGCCTGTGTTCTTTGGCAGTGCCATGACCAACTTTGGCGTGGAGCTATTTCTTGATGCTTTTTTGGACTACGGATTGAAGCCGGGGAGTCGGCGGAGCACGGTGGGAGATGTGGCTCCGGTGCATCCAGAGTTTTCCGGATTTGTCTTTAAGCTTCAGGCAAATATGGACCCAAAGCATCGCGATCGCGTTGCCTTTATCCGTGTTTGCTCCGGCAAATTTGAGAAAGATATGGTGGTCAGCCATGCCCGATCGGCAAAGAAGTTCGCCTTTCCCATCCCCAAAAGCTGTTTGGACAGGGGCGGGAATCGCTGGTGGAGGCGTATCCCGGCGATGTGATTGGCTTAAACAACCCCGGTGTGTTTGCCATTGGCGATACGATCTACAACGGTCGAAAGCTTGAATACGAAGGAATTCCAGCTTTTTCGCCGGAGCTATTTTCCTATTTGAGGAACCCCAACCCTTCTAAGTTCAAGTCCTTTCAAAAAGGGGTGAATGAGTTGCGCGAAGAAGGGGCAGTGCAGATCATGTACTCGGCGGATGAAGCAAAGCGCGACCCGATCTTGGCGGCGGTGGGGCAGTTACAGTTTGAAGTGGTACAGTTTCGCTTGCGAAACGAGTATGGGGTGGAAACGTTGCTCGAACCCTTGCCCTACAGCGTCGCTCGTTGGGTGGGCAGCGGTTGGGAAGCGCTCCATCAAGCGGGTCGGTTGTTTAATACGGTGACCGTGAAGGATAGCTGGGGTCGTCCAGTCTTGCTGTTTCGCAATGAGTGGAATTGCCAGCAAGTCGAGGGGGAGCATCCCAAGTTGCAGTTGAAGGCGATCGCACCTGTGACAGCGGGGCAAGAACCAGAGGCGTTATAGCAATGAGCGGTTATGGCAGTTAGCAATTAGCGGTCGGCGTGGGCTGACCGTTGATTATTTGTAGGGATTTAATGTTGTCCTCCAGATAAAGAGTGGTAAGTGTAGCAGTTGATTTTGTTATGGGAGTTGGGATCATCTCGAAAACTCAATACAAGTTTTCACTCGGATATGTATCTTTTTTATCTCGAAGCAGAAGAATTAATACTGATTAGCTGCTAACAAAAGTATCTATAAAAGAAAAATTTGCTGGATTAATCTTCGCTTCTCAGCTTCATTGCAGATTTACAAAAGCGTTGAAAAAGCAGACTATTACGAAGATTTTGAAAAGACTAGTCGTACTAGCTTCTAATTCTTTGGAGGGAGTCGTATTCTGAACCTACAGATACGTACGTGTTATCACGGGTGTTATTAACAGCCATCTCCTATGACTCCTTACGTAATATCCAAGGCATCTCCTTCTATTCGCCGATCACTTGCTGAAACCCGCTTTCATCCCTCAGCAGGCTGTTTGTTCAAGCGCAGTGTTGACATTGTTGGTAGTCTCGTTGGGTTACTAATTTTAGCTGTTCTATTTCTGCCGATCGCCGTTGCCATCAAACTCGACAGCCCAGGTGCAATTGTATTTAAGCAAAGCCGTTGTGGGTTGGGCGGACGCTGTTTTACACTCTATAAGTTTCGCTCGATGGTTCAAAACGCTGATGCTCTTAAAGCATTGGTGCACAATGAAGCTAAGGGATTGATTTTCAAAAACAAACAGGACCCTAGAATCACTCGTGTGGGACAGTTTTTGCGACGCACGAGTCTAGACGAGTTGCCCCAATTTTGGAATGTGTTGATAGGAGACATGAGTTTAGTGGGAACACGCCCACCCACTCTAGATGAAGTAGCAAATTACAACGATCGCCACTGGAAGCGCCTGAATGTCAAGCCCGGTTTGACTGGAGAATGGCAAGTCAACGGGCGCTCCTCTGTCGAAGACTTTGAACAGATTGTAGATCTAGACCTGCGTTATCAACAGCGATGGCACCCCTTGTATGATCTGCACGTAATTTGGAAAACCATACAGATTTTGTTAAATCGATCGGGAGCGTATTAGCGGCTAGTAATTAGCAATAAGCGCTAAAGCAGTCATAGATGCGATCGCTACATTGCATGTTCAAGCTCGTTGGCAAGGGCACGGTCGTCGTGTCCTTTTTCTTTGAAACTTTCGTTGGTAGACAACGCCATCGCCAAATGTTTCTCCAGGGTAGTTTGCGGTAAGGCGCTGTGGAGGTGTGACCACGGCAGCACTTGAGTAGTCGCCCAATTGCTGTGCACATAAAAATCCATTGGGGGAAGTTGCCCACGCAATTCCTTGAACGCACGACGGTAGCTACCCAGCGAATCCCCGTAATGCCGCACTAACTCTAATAGGGGGGTCAACCGCCGATCGCCCCTGGAAATCAGCGCTTGAATCACTGACCAATTGTAACTTTCAGGACGAAACTCAATGCCCTGCGATCGCAATTGTTTCTGCAAGGTTTGTAATCGTTTTTCTGCCTGCGGATTCACCCCCATCCACTGAAACGGCGTCTGGGCTTTGGGGACAAAGGTGCTGCAACCCAGGGTTAAGCGCAGTCCAGGGACGGCTTGCTTGATCTGCCGTAGCATTGCTAGGGTCTGTTCCAAATCATCAGGCGTTTCACCGGGAATCCCCACCATACCGTAGAGCTTGAGCGCACTTAGTCCACCTGCCTTGGCATTGGCAGCGGCTTGGAGGATTTCATCGTTGGTGAGCTTTTTGTTGATTATTTGCCGGAGGCGATCGCTACCGCTTTCCACCGCGATCGTAATGGAACGGGTGTCGTGCTTCACCAAGGTTTGGGCAAGCTTGGGCGTGACTGTGTTGGTACGGACAGAGGCAATGCTGACCCGCACTGAGTCAAATTGTGGCTGATTCAAGTGATCCAGTAGGGTCTCAAATTCTGGGTGTTGCGTCACCGAAGCCCCCAGCAAGCCCAAGCGATCGGTGACATGCAACCCTCGCTCGATCGCTGGTATTAAGGAACTTTCTACACTCGCTGTCCGAAAGGGCAACGTCAGGTAGCTGGCTAGGCAGAAGCGACACATTTCTGGGCAACTGCGCACCACTTCCACCATATAGATGTTTTCCCATGCGGCTTTCTCCGTCACCACCGTGGAGGTAGACAGGGTATTGCCCCGGTAGGTCCGCTTGGTGATAGTGGCGGGAATATCCGCATCAATGGGCTGAATTGAAGCGATCGCCCCATCCGGGCTAGCGTACGTCACCTCATACAAACTGGGAATATAAATGCCGGGAACCTGGGCAAGTTGGCGCAATTGGGTGGGGCGATCGCCTCCGCGCACCGCTTTGTAGGCATCGATCAACTCCCCCAACAACTCCTCCCCATCCCCCAGCAAAATTACATCAAAAAATGCCGCAAAGGGTTCTGGGTTTGCCGTCAACACCGCGCCACCACCGAAGACAAGCGGATGGTGATTGGTGCGATCGGTCGATCGCAAAGGAACATGCAAGGATTCCAGCAAGCTCAGGATATTCACGTAGTCTAGTTCCCAGGATAGGGAGAACCCCAGTAATTCTGGCTGATGAGGCAAGGGTTCAGCCCCATCCGTAAATAGACGGCTGACTTGGAGATCAGGACGCGACGCCAGCATCGCCCACACGACTTGATAGCCCAAGCTGGTGATGCCCACGCTGTACTCATTGGGAAAGGCAAACACGGTAGGAATGGCATCGGCGATTGGCGCAGCAGGAGTAAATAGTAGGTGCTCGGCGTCAAAAATGGAGTTCACGGGCAAAGCAGGGGAGGGATCTTCTTCAGCCTAGCAAACCTGGCTATTGGCGGTTGGCTATTGGCAATTGGGTAGGTGGCGGAATCGTTCAAGTAGGGCTGATTGGCGTATACGTGTATTCACTGAATTAGCCATCGCTGAACTGCTTGAAGGTGCAAAGACAGATATTCAGTAGAACTTCTCAACCAAATTTGGTGATACCTTTGTATCGTTATATAGTACAAATGAACTGTATTAAATAATTCCTATGGAGCCACTTTCCCTGAGGAGCAACGCTTGTTTGATTGTCTGGTTGATTATTGGGAGACCTACGGCTATTCTCCTGGGATTCAGGACTTGATCGATGGCATCGAAACAACGGGTAGGCGTAAGGTGCAAATGCTCCTGGCGTCTTTGAAACAGAAGCAATATATCGACTGGACACCCAACCAGCACCGCAGTTATCGCATTCTAGTTCGGGGAGTGCCAGTGTTGGGGATGATTCAAGCAGGGTTAGTGATCGAGCATCCCACTGAGCAGGGGGAGTGGATCAATGTTCCTGGAGTTTCCTATCGATCGCATCAATATGCTCTACGGGTTTGCGGTGACAGCATGAAGGACGAACAAATTTGTGATGGCGATCTAGTTTTGCTCTCCTGCAAATTTGATTGGTGGACACTTCCCAAGGCAGCGATCGCCGCCGTTAGGGTGGAGGGGAAGGGCGCCACACTCAAGTCCATTGTGTTCGATGGTGAGTGGGTATTTTTGAGACCTGCCAATCCTGCCTATCCGGTTCTCAAACTCAAGCCCAATGAAATACAGATTCAAGGAGTTTTGATTCGCGTCATCCGAGACTATCAAGTGTTTGAGTAGGCAAAAGGCTGCAAGGGGCTGATACAAATTTATTTTTTCTCTAGAGTTTTCACTCCATGCTTTGCTATATCCTGATTCTAGTTTTATTTTGCGTCTGAAAAATTGCTGTTGCTTGATTTGGGCGATCGCTTGATTGGGCAAACCGATCGCCCACCGTTAACCACCCACGGCAATTTAATTAAGCAAATTATTAAGCAAAGGAGTCAAGTGTGCTAGAAGAACGGGTATCTGAGTTTGCAGGATGGTGGCAAGACGATGGCGCTGTGCACACCCACGCGCCTGCTTGGGCGCAGGTGCGAGCCGATGTACAGCAGGCATTCCCGTCGCCCTACTCGTCTACCTCCAACGATCCGTTAGCCCGGTTGGTGGGGATTTCAATTCAGTTACTCGACAATCTCAAGCCTACAGCCCCCGGTCGGGCATTCCTGGGGAATGACCCCTCTACCCCAGACTACAGCCGTGCCACCCAAGCCACCCTACCAGAGAAACTGCAACTTCTCGATCGTGTGGTAGTTGAGTCAGCGCAATTATTTCAGGGAATGCCCCAGTGGAACCACCCGCTGACCATGCCCAACGTGATTCCCCCTGCCAATTTAGCCGCGATCGTGGCGGCGATGATGACCGAGGTATTTAGCCCCAACATTATTGAAGGGGAGTACTCGTGGAATGTGGAGTTTTCCGAGCTAGAGTCGGCGGCAATGGTTGCCAAGCTGATCGGGTGGGATGCAGAAACAGCGGGGGGTCTATACACCTTTGGCGGATCGGGGTGCTATCTCTATGGGCTGAAGTACGCGCTGACACAGGTATTGGGGGCACAATCGCGGCATGGTGGGATTCGCACAAACGGCAAGTTGCTGGTCTCTCAACAAGGACACTACTGCAAGCTCAATGCCACCGATTGGACGGGGTTGGGCATGGACAATATCATCGCCATTGAAACCGACCCCGATACCAATGCCATGAGTGCTGATCATCTGGAATGGGTGATGAGCAAGCTCTACAACCAAAATATTCCAGTCATCTCCGTGGTGTGTACGATAGGCACAACGGATGCCTTTGCCATCGACCCAGTGGCAAAGGCAAGGGCATTGATCGAACGCTATCCCAATCCTCCCGGCTACGGTAAAGCGTTTCTCTACTGCGATGCGGTGATTGGCTGGTCGTGGCTCACCTTTGCTAAATATGACTTCCAAGCCAATCCACTGGGCTTTTCGCCAGAGGTGTTGACAGCGATCGCCGCCAATTACACCGCCATTCAAGATGTGATCTACGCCGATGCGATCGGCTGCGACTTCCACAAAGTCGGGTGGGCACCGTACAATTGCAGCCTGTTTATGATGAAGGACTACGCGGCGTTTCAGAACTTGATGCGGCGTCCCGGTTCAGATTATCTACAGGAGCGCACCAGTTACAATCCTGGACTTTATACCTTAGAAGTATCACGATCGGCAGCCTATTCAATGGCAGGGTGGGCAACCCTAAAATTCCTTGGCTACGAAGGATTGCAGGCAATCTTAGGCGGCATTCTGGAAATCCAAACCCATCTACGCCATTCCTTGACGTTGGAACCCACCACCGTGTGTGTCAATGCGGATGACAACGGTTTTGTCACTCTATTTCGCGTTTATCCATCCGGCGTCGATGCCACAGCGCAATACCAACGAGAACTGACCGATCCCGCTGCCCGCGATCAGTTGTATGCCAATAACCAGCTTCAAGAAGCGATCGCCAATAAGCTCTGGAACTGGTTCCGAGACGGGCAACTGCACTATGGGGAATACGCCCCCTACATCAGCTACTCCACCGGCTTTCGTCCCACCGAATACAATGCCGATGGCAGCGATCCGAAAGCCGTGATTTATGCCCTGAAGGCGTTTCCAATGAATCTAAATATTACCCCTGCCTCGATGGCAACGCTGCTCCGCCTAGCCCTAGCTGCTCGCACCGAAATCGAAGCTGAGACCTCTCCTTGCGCAGGAGTTTGACACGGTTGGCATGGTAAGGAAACCCATCATGATGCAGTGGACACGGGCAAGCATTGGTAGCAAATTGGCGATCGCCTTTGCCCTGGGGCTTGCCCTGGCTGTGCTGCTGTTGTCCAACATTTTTACCCAGTCGCTTGAGTCATTTGGGGAGTTTTCGGCGGTTAAAAATGAGACCAATATTCGCAACCAGTCCTACTATTTCCTGTCTACCCTGACCCAGGATCAGGCAGAGCGCTACGAGGTTGTCTTTCAGCAGTTTTCGGCACTGACCCAGTTGATTGCTCAGCAGGCACAGTCCTACCTCGACCACGGCGACCTCTATGGTCGGACAAATCTCAATCCCCAGGAAAAACTGACCTTTTATCCAGACAAGGAGATTTTTGCCAACTCGCCCACCGACCGGGTTGCCGTTTGTTATTGGGATCAGCCGACGATTTCTGCTGCTGTCACCAGCCAAATTAATAGGCTCTCCCACATTGATCCCACCCTAGAGCAGGCTCAAAAAGCAAACCCTTCAGCAGTGGCGGCGTGGGTGTTGCTTGACTCCAGCGTGATTCGCTATTACCCAATTTGCCGCTGATTGATGAATTGCCCCCAAGCGGGCAGGCGATATTCGGGATGGAATTTACTACACGATCGCCACACCCGCCAGCAATCCTGACCGCAAAACCCAATGGACGAAAGTGTACCAAGACCCGGCGGGCAATGGATTGATGACCTCCATTACCACCCCCGTCTATAGCCAATCGGGGCAATTTTTGGGAGTCACCGCGATCGATGTCACCCTCAATAACATTGTCGATGAGATCTTGGGACTGGCAAGGGAGTCAGCCGATCGCAGCTCAACCTTGCAAGGGGAGTTTTCCTTTCTCGTTGATCAAACAGGCAACATTATTGCGTTGCCGCTCGATCGCTTGACTTTACTGGGAATGCAACCGCAATCCGCCACGATTCAGCCCAATCAATTGCTGAATTACAATTTGCTCAATTCCAGTAGCCCCACCGTCCGATCGATTGTGCAGCAAATGGTGTATGGGAAGCCGCAAATCACTGAGCTAACGATACAGAACAAGGTCTATATTGTCTCGTCCTACCCGATCGCCTCGACGGGCTGGAGCTTGGGATTGGTTGTCCCAGAAACCAGTTTGTTGTCTTCGGTGCAAGTGACTCGCAATGCCCTCGACTCGACTGTGCAACAATTGACGCGCCAGTTGGGGTTAACCACGATCGGACTATTACTAGGCTCGGCGATCGGCATCTCCCTGATTGCCCGTCGGATTGTCAAACCGCTGGATCAGTTGACACGCGAAGTCTCCCGCATCCAACTCACCGACTCCTCCGATGCCTTCATTGCCCAGCTCGAAGAAATCCATCCAGAGGAGATCAAAACCTCGACCCAGGAAATCACGGAATTGCGGCAGGCATTTATTCAAATGAAAAATTCCCTGATTGGCAACTGGAGGCAACTGGAAAGCAAAACCGCTGAAAATGTCCGGCTTGCCGCCGAGTTGATGATTACTCAGCAGCTCCAGCAAATGCTGTTGCCCAAACCCCCCGAACTCAGCCAAATTCATGGGTTGGAGATCGCCGGATTTATGGAGCCTGCCGACGAAGTGGGCGGAGACTACTACGACGTATTACACCTGAATGGGCGAGTCAAAATTGGCATTGGCGATGTCACTGGGCACGGGCTAGAAAGTGGCATGTTGATGTTGATGACCCAAACTGCCGTACGCACGCTACTAGAAATTCAGGAGACCAACCCAGTCAAATTTCTCAACACCCTCAACCGGGTAATCTACGACAACGCCCGCCGGATGAATTGTGATAAGAACCTCACCCTATCATTGCTGGACTACTGTGCGGGTCGGGTCAGCATTAGCGGGCAACACGAGGAACTGATTGTCGTGCGATCGAGCGGGGCGATCGAGCGAATTGACACGGTTAATCTGGGGTTTCCGTTAGGATTGGAAGCCGATATCACCCCCTTCATTAATGAAACCCAGATTCATATTTCCAGCGGTGATGTCCTCGTCCTCTACACGGATGGCGTAACTGAAGCGCGAAACAGTCAAAAACAACAGTATGGCGTAGAGCGACTGTGTAGGATTGTGCAACAAAACCGCTGGCGATCGGCGGACGACATTCGCCAAGCCGTCGTAGATGACGTGCAACACCATCTCAGTGGGCAAAAGATCTGGGACGATATTACGTTGTTGGTGATCAAACAGAAATAATCTTTGACTGGTCATGGAGCAGGAACAGATTGGCATGATTCAAACCTTTGGAGACTTCATTGAGGATTCATCCTCCACCCCAGAGTTTTTGTTAATTGGGTTTTCCCCCAGTTCGATTCCCCTGAAGCAGCGCTGGCGCAATAATGGCTTGTCAGCTAGCTTCATCGCCGATTATCTCATCACCTTTTTTCCTGTGGATGAGAATGAACCCGATGCGGTGCATCAACGCAACAAAGTCACCGGAGCCGTGCGCTACATCGCCAACGAGTTGCTGGAAAATGCCATGAAATTTAATGACGACAGCTCACCCCAGCAGGTGAGTATCAAGTTGGAACTGATGAGCGATCGCGTCCTATTTCGGGCTAGCAATGCGGTCAATCCCCAAACCATTCCCAAATTTCAAGCCTTTATCCAAGAATTAACCACCGCTGATGCCGGGGACTTGATCGTGCGGCAAGTAGAAAAGAATACGACCGAGGGATGGGATAGCTCTGGCTTGGGTTTATTAACAATCGTCAGCGATTATCAAGCTATTCTGGGTTGGAGGTTTGAAACCCTCTCGGTCGATCCACCCGTGATCACCGTTACCACAACCGTTCAATTACCCCTGTAAGATTTTTAGCAGCGATCGCCCTAAAGCTATGACCAGTCCCACTGCATTAACAATCAAAGAGGACGATTACAGCGTCCACTACGACTCAGACAGCAACACCGTTGTGTTTGCAGGCGAACTGCAACTCAGCGGCATGGATGATTATGCCTCAATCATGACGTTACTAGACGACGTGGTGCAGCAGGAACCCACCACCCTAACGTTGGATCTCCGCCAGTTAGAGTTTTTGAACAGTTCGGGCATCAACATGCTGCTGCGATTGGTGATTAAGGTGCGGGAAAAAACTGGAATGCAGTTAATTGTCAAAGGCTCCGATCGGGTGTCGTGGCAAAGTCGATCGCTACAAAACTTAAAGCGACTGATGCCCGCATTAGAATTGCAGATTGAGTAGAAAATAGTAGGGTGGGTCCTGCCCGTCCTGCGCCAGTCCGATCGCCTCCCCCACCTGTGCAAGAGCCTGTCATGGTAGAAAGATTAGAGTCTAGAGAGCAATTGCTGCTTGAACTCGATCGCTTAAACGCCGAACTTGAGCAACTCCATGCCAAGATGGAAACCTTGCGGCAAGAAAAGCTCGATCTAGAGATCATGCTGCAAACGACAACCGAGCACAGCGATGTCATTCTCCAGGGACTCAAACAACAAAAGGGAGACTTGGAGATCCTGCTAGAGGCGACGACCGAGCACTCCGACTCGATCGCCCAAGAGCTAAAAGACCTCGCCCGCGAAGAACGGCGGCAACGGGAGGAAGAATTTCAACTGATCACAGCGGCAACCCCCGTCGGCTTGGGGATTACCCAGATCAGCGATGGGCAATTTTTGTATGCCAACGACATGATGGGGGCTGTGTTTGGGCTGACCGCCACCGAGTTGTTAACCCGGCGCTCAGCAGAATTTTACAGTGAACCGGGCGATCGGCAGCGGGTGTTGTCAATCCTTGCCCAAGAGCATCGCTTTCGGGGGGAAGTGCGATTTCGACGAGCCGATGGCACCCCTTTTTGGGCATTGCTATCATTGCGCCCCTTCATCTTTCAAGGGGTCAATACGTTGCTGGCGGTGATCTACGACATTACCGATCGCAAGCAAGCTGAAGAAGCCCTGCGCGTCGCCGAAGAAAAATACCGCAGCATCTTTGAAAATGCCCTAGAAGGAATTTACCAGACCACCCCCGACGGGCGCTATCTTAGCGTCAATCCTGCCCTAGCAAAGATTATGGGCTTTAATACCCCAGAAGAAGTCATCCAGGCAAATCTAGAAATCAGCCAGGAATATCTAGAGGAGGATGGGCGGGAGGAGTTTAAACAGTTGCTGGAGCGTTGCGATCAGATCAGCGGGCTAGAGCGCCAAGCCTATAAATGTGATGGCACCGTCGTGTGGATCTCAGAGAGCGCCAGAACGGTGCGAGACGAACAGGGCAATGTCCTCTACTACGAGGGCATCATTAACGACATCACCGAGCGCAAACAGGCAGAAGAAGCCCTCCGCCTAGCCGAATCCAAATACCGCAGCATCTTTGAAAATGCCGTAGAGGGCATCTACCAATCCACGCCCGATGGACAATACATCGATGTCAACCCAGCGATGGCACGGCTCTACGGCTATACCTCTCCCCAGGAAATGATTGCAGCGATTCAGGAAATTGCCACCCAGATCTATGTCGATGCCGATCGCCGCCAAGAATTCCAGCAACTGATGGCATCCCAAGACGCCGTAGAAGATTTTGACTACCAAGCCTACTGCCAGGATGGCAGCAAAATTTGGGTGTCAGAATGGACACGCGCTGTCCGAGACGGCGATGGCAACGTCCTCTACTACGAAGGCAACTGCATCGACATCACCAAACGCAAACAGGAAGAAGCAGCCCTCAAACAGCAATTGCAAGAACTCCGCATCGAGATCGACCAAACCAAACGAGCCAGAGAAGTTGCGGCGATCGTCGAAACCGACTACTTCCAAAACCTGCAAAAAGAAGTCGAACGCCTCCGCCAAACCGAACCGATCGAGGATTAGCCTTTCAATCCTTTAATCAATTAAAAATCTGCTGGACAGAATACGGAAATACATCTGCATTCTCCGAGATAGTTTAATCGCTACCTCCATAAAACTGGCACACCATGCCCAAGGTCGTCTCAATTCACTCCTACCGAGGAGGCACTGGCAAATCCAACTTCACCGCCAATCTTGCTGCCATCATTGCTCTGCAAGGCAAACGCATCGCCATCGTCGATACCGATCTACAATCTCCTGGGATTCACGCCCTGTTTGATCTTGACAACCACACCATTGACAAAACCCTCAACGATTATCTCTGGGGACGCAGCTCGATCGAAGCGGCAGCCTACAACGTCTCCTCCACCCTGGGTGAGACCAACGGTCAGTTATTCCTGATTCCCGCCAGCATCAACGCCGATGAGATCGCTCACATTCTCAGCAGGGGCTACGACGTTGGCTTATTAAACGACGGCTTTCGCCGCCTGATCAAAACCCTGCAATTAGATTACCTATTCATCGACACCCACCCCGGTTTAAGTCGAGAAACCCTGCTCTCGATCGCCATCTCGCACCTGCTATTGCTGATCCTACGCCCCGATCGCCAAGATTACTTAGGCACTGCCATCACTACCGACGTTGCCCGCAAACTCAACGTCCGTAACATGAGGTTAGTGATCAACAAAGTTTTGAGCAACGTCGATTTTTTAGAACTTCAGCACAAAGTCGAAACCATCTATGACTTGCCCGTGGCGGGGGTATTTCCTTTATCAGAAGATATGGTGCAACTGGGTAGTAGTGGACTGTTTTGCA
This sequence comes from Leptolyngbyaceae cyanobacterium SL_7_1, assembly GCA_012032525.1. Lineage (GTDB taxonomy): Bacteria > Cyanobacteriota > Cyanobacteriia > Elainellales > Elainellaceae > JAAUSV01. Next base: position 3,860 of record JAAUSV010000038.1, on the reverse strand, counting down.
TCACCTATCCCACCCATCCCTTCACCCAAACCCTTTATCAAGTTGCCGCCCAGCTTTAAGATCGTCGGGTTGCCATCCAACTTCTACCCCCATCCCCATGACAGACCCACCCAACTTCGATGCGCTGGCATCGATCAAGGCGATCGCCTCCCCCTTTCAGCAATACTTAGTCGAGCTGCATCAGACCTACCACTCCTTTAGAGAAGGAAAAGTTGCTAGCTACATCCCCGAACTCGCCTGTGCCAACCCCGACTGGTTTGGCATTTCGGTGGTGACGGTGGATGGCACGGTGTACGAAGTGGGGGATTATCAGCAATTGTTCACCTTGCAATCGATCTCAAAAGCCTTTATTTATGGATTGGCACTGGAGGATCATGGACGAGACCAGGTCCTAACCAAGGTCGGAACAGAGCCAACGGGGGAAGCCTTCAACTCGATCGTTTTGGATGAAGCCACCAATCGTCCCTACAACCCCATGGTGAATGCGGGGGCGATCGCCACCACCGATTTGATCAAAGGCAACAGCGCCACAGAACGGTTGAAGCGAATCCTGGATATGCTGAGTGGCTACACCGGGCACCCGGTCTATATTGATGTCCCCGTTGCCTTGTCAGAAAAGGCAACGGGAAGTCGCAATCGAGCGATCGCCTGGCTAATGCATAACTTTGGCATGATTAGCGATCGGATCGAGGAGACGTTAGATCTATACTTCCAACAGTGCTCGGTTTTAGTCAATTGCCACGATTTAGCCGTGATGGGGGCAACGCTAGCCAATGGCGGCGTCAACCCGATGACTGGCAAACAGGCGATCGACAATCACTACGTTCAAGATGTGCTGAGTGTGATGTTGTCCTGCGGCATGTACGATTATTCGGGCGAGTGGCTCTATCGCGTCGGCATTCCAGCCAAAAGCGGTGTGGGTGGCGGCATTATCGCCGTGGTTCCTAAAAAATTGGGGATTGGCGTGTTTTCACCCCTACTCGACCCCAAGGGCAACAGTGCGCGTGGCATCAAAGTCTATGCCGATCTGGCAAAAACCTTTGGGATGCACATGTTTAACGCCGCGTCCCCCGAACACGATTTGACGGAATGGCTCACTGGTTATAGCAAAAGGCAGCGCGACTAACATGACCAACATTGTCTCGATTCACTCGTTTCGTGGGGGAACTGGAAAATCTAACACAACGGCAAACCTTGCCACGGCGATCGCCACCTCTGGGCGGCGGGTGGCGGTGATTGACACCGATATTCAATCCCCTGGAATTCACGTCCTATTTGGCATTGACAGCACCACACTCAACCACACCCTGAATGACTATCTGTGGGGAAACTGTGGCATCGCGGAGGCAGCGATCGACGTTAGCCCCGAAGCGGTAAAACAAGCGCATGGAAGCATTTTCTTGCTGCCTTCCAGCACGGAGGTGCAGGATATTACCCGCATTCTCAAAGAAGGATACGATGTTCGCTTGCTGCGCAATGGCTTTCGTGACCTTGCTAAGACTCTAGAACTGGACTACGTATTTGTGGATACCCACCCTGGTTTAAATGAGGAAACCCTGCTGTCCTTTGCCATCTCTAATACCTTGCTGGTGATTTTACGCCCCGATCGCCAAGATTTTCAGGGAACCGCCGTCACGCTCGATCTGGCGCATAAGCTGAAAGTTCCCAAGCTGCTATTGGTGATCAATCGGGTCTTGCAAAGCCTTGACACTGCCGAGGTGCAACAGCAAGTCGAAGCAAAATACGATGTTCCAGTGGCGGGGGTTTTGCCCAACTGCGATGAAATGATGCAGCTCGCCAGTAGCGATCTATTCATCCTCCGCCATCCGGATCATCCCTTGACCCACGTAATCCGACAGATTGCAGCTCAGCTTTAATAGCCATGAGCCAGTAGGACTGCGCCACGGAGTTCTAATTATTTAGTTTGTGAATTACCCGCCACTCGCTAATCGCCAACTGCCAACCGCAAAAAAACCAATGCAATTGCTCCCTGATCAGCTCCGTCTTAACCAATGGCTCTCGGTGCTCAAACGGGAGTTGCAGTGGAGTTGTTTGCTGCCCAATCTTTTGGCTGGGTTGCTCTGTGGCATTATCGAGATCACCTTTGCCGCCTCCCTTGCCAGTTTAATTTTTGCCGTTGCTCTGCCAGACTATGTGTCTGCTGGCATCAGTTTGGGATTGGTCACAGTAACGATCGTCAGTATGGTGACAGCGCTGACAAGCTCCCTTCCAGGAACGATCGCCATTCCTGACGAAGTTCCAGCAGCAATCCTAGCACTGATGGTGCAGACGATCGCCACCCAGATGCCCGCCGATATCCCTCCCCAAGTTCGATTAGCCACGGTTTTGGCAGCGATCGCCTTTACCACCGTCCTCACGGGCTTAAGCTTTTTTCTGCTGGGGTTTTTCAAACTGGGCAATTTGATTCGTTTCATTCCCTATCCAGTGGTGGGCGGGTTTTTGGCAAGTACGGGTTGGCTATTGGTGATGGGGGCGATCGGCTTTTTGACCAATACCCATGTAGAGTTGGCTCAACTAGCAAGCCTATTTACCCCACTACTGCTGCTGCGCTGGTTGCCCGCCACCCTGTTTGCCATCGTCTTGCTAGCCATCCTCCGCCGCTACGATCATTTTTTGATCATTCCAACTCTGCTGTTGGTTGGTATTGTGCTGTTTTACCTGACGTTGTGGATCTTGGGAGTGTCGCCGGAGCAAGCCACGGAGCAAGGATTTTTGTTGCAGCCAACTACCGCAACCGCAGCGGGGCAATCCCTGTCCTGGTCAACCCTGGTTCAAGCGGATTGGCAACTCATCTTGTCCCAACTCAAGCAGCAGGTGACGTTAATTCTATTAAGTGTGCTGTCCTTACTGGTCAATGCCAGTGGGCTGGAGGTGCTGATTGGGCGATCGCTCGATTTTAACCGCGAGTTGCGCGTTGCTGGCGTTGCCAACCTGTTGTCTGGCTTTGGCGGTGGGGTCGTCGGGTTTCACTCCATCTCCTCGTCGGCCCTAAGCTATCGGGTAGGCACGGGGAGCGCGGCAGTGGGCATCATTCTATCCCTATTTTGTGCGATCGCCCTGTTAGTGGGAACGTCACTGATCACCCTAGTGCCCAAAGTGGTGTTGGGAGGGCTACTGCTATTTCTTGGCTTAGAACTCCTCTGGGAGTGGGTTTACGACGCTTGGTTCAAACTGCCCACGTTGGATTATGGCTTGGTTTTGCTGATTTTGGTGATTAATAGCACCGTCGGCTTGCTGGCAGGGATTGCCGTAGGACTGGTGGCAGCAGTAGTGCTATTTGTGCTCAACTACAGCCGCATCCGGGTGACACGCTATGCCCTGTCGGGGGCGACATATCACAGTCATGCGGCGCGATCGCTCCCCCAACAGCGGTTACTGGCGGCAGAAGGGGAGCAAATTTACATTCTTGATTTACAAGGGTTTCTTTTCTTTGGTACGGCGAATACGCTGTTTGAACAACTGCGCCAGCGAATTCAGGCAACCGATCTCCCCACCCTGCACTACGTCTTGCTCAACTTTCGCCTAGTGACTGGGCTAGACTCCTCCGCCGTGCTGAGTTTTCTCAAGCTCAAACAAATTGCCCGACAGCAACAGTTTGTGCTAATTTACGGAGCTTTCGCCGACGATGCAGCGGCAACTGGAGCAAGGCAACTGTCTAGAGCCAGAAGACGAAGTTTGTCAGGTGTTTGTGGATCTCGATCGGGGGTTGCAATGGTGCGAAGACCAGATCCCTCGCCACGGTTCCTTGGCGTCGCCAGCGATCGCCTCCCCCTCGCCTGCAACTCGAAGATCTATTCGCCGACGCCGATCACGCCTCGATTTTCATGGATTATTTGGAG
>JAAUSV010000454.1 GCA_012032525.1 Leptolyngbyaceae cyanobacterium SL_7_1 | reverse complement strand
ACAACAGAGTGCCTGCCATGAGGGCTAAGGCAGAGTTTTGGCTCCGCTGATTTTAACTTGTCCGGCTAAGGGAGAGCCGCCCCAGATTTGCAAAACGGCGTCGCTTTCCTCAGACAGTACGGAAGGGCTTGGTAAACTAGAAGAAGTAATGGCTCTGTCCTCCGATTGATGCGTGTGGTGTGGTGAATGACGATAAAGTTGGTTAGATTCTACCGGAAACTTACCCAATGTCCATAGTAGCGATCGGGAATCTGGCAACAAAATCACAAAGACCCTGTTAAAGATTCAAATCCTGCCCCCGATCGATCCCTTGACTAAACGAGTCGATTGATGGATGATTAAAAGCTGCAACATTGGCTAACGTAGTTGGTAACCAACAGCTAAGCCACTGTGGTACTCATCAGTAGTCATGACTGCGGAACTGGCGGAATTGGTAGACGCGCTAGATTCAGGTTCTAGTGTCTGCAAAGACTTCCGGGTTCAAGTCCCGGGTTCCGCATTTCTCAAGCTGCCGTTCCTACGTTCTCTAGAGCGTAGGAATGTTGCTTTGGTGATTATTTCAGTTTGATATTGTGTTTACTTGTTAAATTTACCTAATCGCTTCATTACTTTTTATAAAATGATTTGATTGGTGAAAAGAAGATTTCTCTGCCAATCCGCTACTGTCAAGGTGTGGCATTCGGGATTTGATCGGTGGCTTTAGAGAGTGCTAGGGATTGTGCAACTCCATCATGTTGACCAGCTTACAAAATCCTTTGGTCAAACAATTACGCAAACTGCATCGTCCCAAGGAGCGTCGAGAACAACAGCTTTTCCTGCTAGAAGGCACCCACTTGATCGAGGAGGCGTGCCTGGTTGACTATCCCCTGGCACTGGTCTGTTGTACGCCAGACTGGCAGGAAGCCCACCCCGACCTTTGGGCTGTCCTTCAGCCGCGAGTGGCGCGAATCGAGCTAGTCAGCCCGGAAGTGCTGGCGGCGATCGCCACCACCACCACCCCCGATGGCGTTGTTGCGGCGGCTCTCCGTTCCAGTCCGCTGGCTTTCCCGGCTACTATCACCCTTGCCCTTGCGGTCGAAACTCTCCAAGACCCGGGCAATTTAGGCACGATCATTCGTACTGCCGCCGCCGCTGGAGCCGACGGACTTTGGGTTTCTACCGACAGTGTGGACTTGGATCATCCTAAAGTGCTGCGGGCATCGGCGGGGCAATGGTTTCGCCTACCTATGCAGGTAGTTGATTTATCTGACCCGATCGCCCACTTCAAAGCCGCAGGCGGGCAGGTGATTGCCACGCTACCCAGTGCTGACCTCACCTATTGGGAGTTAAATTGGCAACGTCCCAGTTTGATCCTTTTGGGCAACGAGGGAGCGGGGTTGTCGCCGGAGCTAGCTGCCCAAGCCGATGTGGAAGTGACGATTCCCTTGATGGCGGGCGTGGAGTCTCTCAATGTGGCGATCGCCGCTGCCCTCCTCCTCTATGAAGCCCGCCGCCAAAGGAAGCATAAAACCTAATCGCTACTGCGCTAATCGCTCATTCCTGCTCCCGCGCTTTCATAAATGCCTCAATGTCTGCGGCTGCCTCCTCCCACGCGTCTAGAGAAATGTTGCAGAACGGCGCGGTAGGTTCAGTCGGCGCGGCATTGGATGATGATGGAACTACAACGGGCACCTCACTGGGCTGAATGCTTGCGCTCAGTTGGTCGAGCGATTCTAAAAATGCTTGTTCAGCAACCCGTCGCAGCTCTTGTTGATTGTGATCCATGGCACCTGATTTTACATCGAGAACGAAACAATAAAAGGCTCTACCGATCGAGTATACGCAAACTATTCAATCCCAATTTCAAGAAAGTTGAAACCGCATGATTGTTCTCCCAATTCTGATTCCCCTACAACGGGTAGGACAATCCTTTCCCACCCTGTTTCTGTATAAGATGTTCTTAACGGTTGCTATCCGACGAGCCTGGAGGGGTTGAAGTGAGCCACGGATTTGATTACGACTTAATTATCATTGGGGCGGGCGTGGGAGGACATGGCGCTGCCCTACATGCGGTAAATTGCGGATTAAAAACGGCGATCATCGAAGCCGCAGATATGGGTGGCACGTGTGTGAATCGCGGCTGCATCCCATCAAAAGCCCTCCTAGCCGCCTCCGGGCGAGTGCGGGAGTTGCGCAATGCCCACCATCTCAACGCCCTGGGCATTCAGGTAGAACAGGTTTCCTTTGAGCGACAGGCGATCGCCGACCACGCCAACAATCTCGTCCTCAAGATCCGCGATGACATGACCAACAGCCTCAAACGACTGGGGGTGGATGTGATTACCGGGTGGGGCAAACTGGCGGGCGCACAAAAAGTCTCGGTCTCCACGTCAGCGGGAGAGCGCACCTTAACGGCTCAAGATGTGATGCTGTCCCCCGGTTCCGTACCGTTTGTTCCCCCCGGTGTGCAGTTGGATGGCAAAACCGTCTTCACCAGCGACGATGGCTTGAAACTGGATTGGTTGCCGTCCTGGGTAGCGGTGATTGGCAGTGGCTACATTGGGTTGGAGTTTACCGATATCTACACCGCCCTCGGCTGCGAGATCACGTTGATCGAAGCCTTGGATCAACTCATGCCAGGATTTGACCCCGATATTGCCAAGATGGCACAGCGAATTTTGATCACTCCACGCGACATCGAAACCAAGGTGGGGATGATTGCCAAAAAGGTGACGCCCGGTTCCCCAGTGGTGATCGAACTGGCAGATGCCAAAACCAAGGAAGTGGTTGAGGTGTTGGAAGTCGATGCCTGTTTAGTGGCAACGGGGCGAATTCCTGCCACTGATAATCTGGGGCTAGATGCGGTGGGGATTCAACCCGATCGCCGGGGTTTCATCACCGTCAACGACCAGATGCAGGTTTTGCTAGAAGGACAACCCGTTCCCCACCTCTGGGCGATCGGTGATGCCACTGGCAAGATGATGTTGGCACATGCCGCCTCCGCCCAAGGCGTGGTCGCAGTTGAGAATATGTGTGGGCGATCGCGCCAAGTTGATTACCGGAGCATTCCTGCCGCCGCCTTTACCCACCCAGAAGTCAGCTTTGTTGGCATGACCGAACCCGCCGCCAAGGAGTTGGGCAAGGCAGAGGGCTTCACCGTCAGCGTCTCGCGCTCCTATTTCAAAGGCAACTCCAAGGCGATCGCCGAAGGAGAAACCGACGGCTTAGCCAAGGTGATCTACCGCGAAGACACCGGAGAAGTGCTGGGAGCCCACATCATCGGCTTACACGCCGCCGATCTGATTCAAGAAGCCGCCAATGCCATCGCTCAGCGGCGATCGGTCCACGAACTGGCATTTTAGTACACACCCATCCCACGCTGTCGGAAGTGTTGGATGAGCGTATAAGCGGGCGATGGCGGTGCATTAGGGTTGGGTAGGGGCAGGGCACTGCCCCTGACCGAATCCCCTCGATTAGAAATAATCATCCCCT
>JAAUSV010000037.1 GCA_012032525.1 Leptolyngbyaceae cyanobacterium SL_7_1 | reverse complement strand
CTTTAAGATCGAGCGATCGCCCCCACTCCCGCCAGGTTTCTGCTGCCCCGTCATACATACGGACTTTGAGCAGGTTGGAACCGTCTAAAAATCCTACCTTTGCCCCTGTTTTGGCGATGTTTCGCGCCAGGGTGACATCATCGCAAAAGGAATTGCGGGCACTGGTGTAGCCTTCCATCTGCATCAAGAGCGATCGCCGACAAAAAAGCATTGACCGTTTGCCATCACCCTTTCTGAACCAGGGGATGCTGCACCCGCCGCGCCAAAACGGTAGAGCAATGTGATCAGTAAAGCGGGCTGAAGCCACAACTCCCCTGGATATTTAAGAATGAAACGGGGAGCTAGGGAGATTAAGTCGTAGCCTTCGGCGGTGGCAGTGTTGATCAAAGTTGCCACTAATCCAGGTAAAGGTTGGGTATCGGCGTCGATTCCCAACACCCACTCACTCTTATCTGATGTGTGCAACAACCCAGTGTGGAGTGCCCACGGACGCCCCACCCATTCGGCTGGTAGGGGGTCATCGGTGATCACACGAAACCGAGGATCGCGCTGTTGGGCAGCTTCCACTAAAGCAACCGTCTGATCCTGGGAACGGCTGTCTACAACAATGACTTCACGCAACTCATAGCTCTGATGCGTTAAGCCTTGCAGACAAGGAGTAATTCGCGTTGCCTCATTCAGTGTAGGAACAATCACACTGACCTGACCCAAGAGATCAGGGGTAGGGTGCTTGGGCAGCAAGGGGGGATGACGGCTCGGTCCCTGGAGTAATCGAGACAGCAAAATGGCGATCGCAGGCAGTTGTCCGACTAGCAGAAACACCGCAATGGAAGAAAATATAACGTCTAATGCGGCCAACCGCTCACTCCTAGCCCTACAAGCGATTCAAGGAATTGACTATTTGGTCGTTACTCCAACAGGAGCCGACGGAGCTTTCCCCTTTAGGTCGAGCTTGTTTTCGATCGCTTCGGTCTGCAATTCTGCCACCCCCAGTGCTTGATTGTCAGAGCGAACTGTCTGCCAACAGACAAGAGCCGGAACCACCCCCAACGCGATTCCTAGCAACACCGGAATCCAAATCCCTGCTGCCAAACTCATCACCATGGCAAAGGCAAAATTACCCAAATAAACAACTAGCGGCAAATTCAATTGGGAAGACGACAATTGAAACGACGACTTCAGCCAAAAAAGCGCCGCCACTGCCATAAACACCGCACCAGTACCCATCCACCCCACAAAATTTTGATAGGGCATGCCGAAAAAAGCACCGGGGGTGTGCCAATACCAAAAAGGCATGGCGGTTTGGCTCATGGCAGGATCAAGCACAAAATCCCAGGAGGTCAGCAACAAAGCGCCCAAGCCGATCGCCGCAACATGCTTTAACCAACCGATCGCGGGTGCGCTGTCGTCTTTCTTGTCTACTGCCAATCCCGATCGCGCCAGCAAGTACGAGGAAAGCCCCAAATAAAACCACGAGAGGGGAATTGTAAAGGGTACAAGTCCAGCGATTTTGTACCCTAACCCACTTAGGTAGCTGTAGTCCCCAAAGGGAAAGCCAGTGCTAGTGCCAAGCAATTCACTGGTGAGCGATAGCCCCACCGCCGGGATCAGGAACGTCAGCCAGCGATAAACCCCCAAGACCCGGTAGGCATGAATTGAGACGGCGATCGTGCCCAACACGATGTACACCACGCCACCACCTGCCATGCTCCAGGTGAAGAGCGTTTGCCCAGAGGGGATTAGCGATAAAATTTCTGGGTGCGGCATCACTAAAAGCAACCCAGCCAAGCCAAACGCCATAGAGACGAGATGACCGATTAGACACGCGCGTTCAACAGCCAATAATTGCCCCATGACAAACTCCGCAAACGATGATGCTGTGGTGGATAGGCTTATCAGTTACAAATCGTTAAGCAATCCCTGTGAAAGGATCGTACCGCAGAATGATAAGGTTTGTAAATTTTCTAATAGTGATCAACTCATCGCCGCCTCTCCCCTTGGGGATGGCATGACAATTTGCTAGCGCCGTACTCGCTCAAGTATAGGAACAATAAATTCGTTAACCAATTTATTTAGGATTACTCCACAGAGTGGATTTAAGTGAGCCGAGTTTCTATAGACTGCTTAAGGATGGGAATCATGTCACGTTTGCATTGAGTTATCGATGGAATTGTACTCCCTTGGTAGCAGAATGCAATAGCAATCATTAAAAATGGGTTGGGTAGTTGTGATAACAAGTCTTGGGATTGGGTTAGGTGCAGCCGTTGTCTTAGCAGGATTAGGACTTTTGACGATCGAACTTCAATATCGTCGCCGTCCTGGTAATGCCCTCGCTCTGACGCCGGGGGATTGGAATTTGGAGGTTTATGAGCCACACAATTACTTAATTGTGGGTGAACTGGAGTTTCAAAATAAAACCAAACGATTAGAGATTATGGTGCCACAGATTTTTGCTGAGGCCACGCTCTTGTCTAAAGCTCCCCTCGATGGAGTCACTACCAAGATCCAAATTACTCCCCACCACCCCGATGCCCCAGCTCGCCCCGATGGCTATTGGTTTGGTTACATTGTTAAAGTGGGCAAAACCACGCGGGTGGAGATTACCCTGACCGTCAAAGGGGTAGATTTAACTCCTCTACAGGCGGCTTGGGTTCGTGTCCATTACATTACCTATGGTCCCCAAGGACGCATTCCCAAAACCCGCCATGTGATTGTTCCATTGCGGTTTCCTTCCACCGATGACCCACCCCGTTGGAGACCTACTCCCGAAGCTGACGTGCTGCCAGTGCGGACTCATTTACTTACCCATTTAGATAATCCAGTTGAGGTCGTTAAACGCTACGTGCTTCCCAGATCCCAACCAGGCGATGTGGTGACGTTGGGAGAAACACCAGTGGCAATTATGCAGGGACGGTTTCGCCACCCCACCGATATTAAACCGGGCTGGGTAGCCCGACGGCTCTGCTACTATTTTATGCCCACCTCTAGCCTGGCAACCGCCTGTGGCATGCAAGCGTTGGTGGATATTGTCGGACCAGTACGAGTTGTGGTGGCGTTTGTGTTGGGGGCGATCGCCAAGAAACTCGGAAAGCCCGGCATGTTTTACCAATTAGCCGGAGAACAGGCACGCCTGATCGACGATGTCACCGGAACCCTACCGCCCTACGACCAATTCATTGTGTTGGGACCGGAAAACCCTCAGCAAGTGGTCGATCGAATCAAACAGGAAACAGGTTTAGCAGCGGCGATCGTAGATGTCAATGACCTCAAAGCAGTCAAGATTTTGGCATCAACGGCGGGGCTCTCCGCTAGCTTCTTGGAGAAAGCGTTGCTCAACAACCCAGCAGGCAACGCGGACGAGCAAACTCCCTTGGTCTTGATTCGTCCAACGGAAATTGAGATCGCGGGTAGGGTGGACTAGACAAACTGAGAAATTTCTTAATTTGGATGGATACCGAATAGTGGTATCGAGAATTAAGATAAATGTATTGTGTAAGATCTACTTTTTCGCCTGTTCTCGTCATTGGGTTTATCGCGTATGACTTCATCAGCTTCTGCTGGCAATTCTGTTACCATTCGTCCCTTTCAGCGCCGCGATCTAGAGGCGATTGGGCAGCTTTGTCAAGAAGCAGTCTGCGCAGGCGATCTCTGTGACTCCACAGAGCAGGTACAAAAATGGCAAGTTGTCAACCGCTGGTATGGGGTGTTAAAAACCCTCAGCCTGTTCCCCAATCCGCTTCAGCACCTTTTCTATGCCTACGTGGCGGAGCAGGGCGATCGCATTCGCGGTTTAATCCAAGTTTCCCCCTTCAATCGCACTCGTAGTACCTGGCGGGTTGACCAGGTATTGGTCAGTACCGCCCCAGCCGAGCAGGGAAGTCCCCTGCTGTCGATGGATGTCGGCTCCCAACTACTACGCCATTGCTTCCAAGCGATCTGGGAGGCGCGGACCTGGGTGATTGAGGCAAACATCAACGACAAAGACACCCTGTCCCTCTATCGGCATAATGGGTTCCAACCGTTGGCAAACCTCACCTACTGGTTGATTGCGCCTGATCTGCTTCAGGGACTTGCTGAACGGGAGCCTGATCTGCCCAATCTTCTGCCTGTGGGCAATGCCGATGCTTTTTGTTGCATCAACTCGATACGGTATCGATGCCACCGCTGGTGCGGCAGGTGTTCGATCGTAATGTGTTGGATTTTAAGAGTGGTTTGGTGGGGGGATTGATCGAGGCTGTCAGACACCGGGTCAATCAGACTGAAACAGTGCAGCACTACGTGTTTGAACCCCAACGCAAGGCGGCGATCGGCTATTTTCAGATTGAAGTCAGCCACCGCGATTCCCAAGCCCACACGGCTCAATTGACGGTTCACCCCGCCTACACCTGGCTCTATCCAGAGCTGTTATCGCAGATGGCGCAAATCGTGAAGGACTACCCAACCCAACCGATGCAGCTTGCCTCCACTGATTATCAGCCAGAGCGAGAAGAGTATCTAGAGCGGCTCGGTGCAACTCGAACCCAGCACACCATGTTGATGTCGCGATCGGTTTGGCACAAGGTACGAGAATCCAAGTTCGTCTCTCTAGAAGGGTTACAACTGGCGGAAGTGTTGCAGGGATTTCAACCTGCCCGCAAACCAGTACCGGGGAGGTTTTCGCTAGATTCCTTCAGCCCACCCCTCGACCGAGCCTTTCTCGGCTCAGAGGACCCCGCCACCTCCAAAGAACCCCTGACTGGGCAAAAGCCCCTCCCTCCGCAGTCAAGCGATGATGAGCACTCGATTCAATAGACTCAAGTGATTGTGGTGCTCAAGCAAGCGTGCGATCGGGCAAAGTTTACAATTTCCTATCCTGTTTGGACTCTATACTAGGCAGAGGAACCCGCCGACAATGGTTCTCTTTCCTCCGCCTCAATCAGATGCCTAACCCCTTCGATCGAATTTCAGCACTAGGGCTCGATGTCGGTCGCAAGCGAATCGGGGTGGCGGGTTGTGATGGCACTGGGTTGATCGCCACAGGATTGACCACGATCGAGCGCCGATCATTTGTTGCGGATGTGGCACATCTCCAACAACTTGTCAAAGAGCGCAATGTACAGGTATTGGTGATTGGCTTGCCCTACACCATGAGTGGAGAGGTGGGGTTTCAAGCAAAGCAGGTGCAACGGTTTGCGGCTCGGTTGAGCCAAGCCTTGGGGTTGCCCGTGGAGTTTGTCGATGAGCGATTGACCTCGGTGCAGGCTGAGCAGTTGTTGCTGGCAGAGCGGCGATCGCCCTCGCGTCACCGGGAGTTGATCGATCGCAAAGCCGCCGCCATTATCTTGCAACGCTGGCTGGACGATCAACGCTATCAACGACAAAATCCTCAGCCAATCGTGTCAGACGAGGCGGCGGCAAGGAAAGATACAGAATGACTGAAATTCGTCGCTGTAATGGTTCAGCAAACGATTACAATGATGAAGCGAAATTTAGCCGATTGAGCGATCGCGTTCGTGAACGTTAACTCTCTGGGTCTACAGAACCGATGGCTCCCTGTGGGTGCTTCGTGCTGAGATGAAAGAGCCAGTTAACTCCACACTGCTTTAGATCAGGATGTGACATGACGGGGTTAGCTATGAATGAAGATTTTACGACCATGGACGAGGGCGAAGAGGCTCCAACGGTGCAACTCACCGATGGTTGGGCGATCGCTCCTCTGTTATGTAGAGCGATCGATGGCGGTGGATAGCAGCGAGTATCTCCTGCTGACCCCCGTCAATGCACCCATTGAAATCTTTGCTTGGGAAGTAGACGAAGAGGATGATGAGGACGAAACCTTGGTAGACATCGAAGACGATGAGCTAGATGAGGTGTTTGATACGGCTAAGGCAGTGCTTGCCGAACAAGATCTAATGCTGCATCGCACCGCCCTCACCCTGACTGCCAGCGGCAATCTCCCCGATGCCTTAGAGGACGATATCATTACTTTAGATATTAGTGAGGGGGGGGAGGAGGATGACCTGACCTCGGAGCAGTTTCAACTCCTGACCAATTTTTACTACGAGGAACAGGAATATGCCATCTGCACTCCCTTTGAACCGTTGCTATTTTTTGCACGGATGAGCGCGGCAGGTCAGCCCGAATTACTCTCCCCCGACGAGTTTCGCATTGTCCGTTCTCAGTTAGAAGATCAACTGTTTGATGACCTAGAGTAACGACCAAACCATGACCGTTTCTCAACGTTTGTCGAAGTGGGCGTTTTATCTGCTGGTGCTGCCAATTACACTTGGAGTCTTTGGTTGGCAAGGATGGCAGTGGTGGAGTTGGGCAAGTGCTCCAGCGGCGGGGCGCACGCTTTCTACAAACACAGATGGGGATGAGACCGTGCCGATCGAGATTCCCACTGGGGCAACAGCGACCCAGATTGGAGCCGATTTAGAATCAGCAGGGTTGATCCGCTCGGCAACGGCATGGAATGTCTGGACGCGCTGGCGATCGTTGCAAGATCGATCGGGGAGCTATCAGGCAGGGGTTTACCAATCTCGCCCACCGATCCCATGGCGACGATCGCCCGCAAAATCTGGCAGGGCGAGGTGGTAGAAGAAAGTTTTACGGTTCCAGAAGGTTGGTCGATCGACCAAATGGCAGAGTATTTTGAATCCGCAGGGTTTTTTACTGCTGATGAGTTTTTGGCAGCCACAGAGGCAATTCCCCGTGCTCAGCACCCCTGGCTGCCAGAGTCGCTGACCAAGTTGGAAGGGTTTCTCTATCCCGATACCTACCTCGTCCCCAAAGGCGTAACGCCAGAGATGGTGGTCAACCAAATGTTGGAACGGTTTGAGCAAATTGCCCTGCCGCTACACCAACCCGATCAGACTCCCTACAGTTTGCAGGAGTGGGTGACTCTAGCTAGTATTGTGGAAAAAGAGGCGGTGGTGCAGGAGGAACGCCCACTGATTGCCAGTGTCTTTGCCAAGCGACTACGAGAAGACATTCCCTTAGCTGCCGACCCCACAGTGGAGTACGGGTTGGGCATTCGCCAGACGGTGGAAAACCCCCTCACCTACGACCAAGTGGCAACTCCATCCCCCTACAACACCTACATCAATCCGGGGCTGCCACCCACTCCGATCGCCAGTCCGGGGGTTGCCAGCCTAGAAGCTTCTCTCAACCCAGCCGATACAGCGTACTTGTTCTTCATGGCTCGGTACGATGGCACCCATATCTTTAGCCGTACTCTGCAAGAACACGAAGCTGCCAAAGCCGCAGTCGATCGGGATTTGTCCGCCACCCCGTCTCCCTCGCCAACTGCTACCCCTGCGCCGTCTCCGGCTCTACCTGTTCCCAGCGCCTCTCCCACTCCACCCACTAACCAACCGCCATAACATGTCCTGGGGTAAACTTTTACAACCCGACCTGGTTCTGGGTGATTCCATCCTCCATCTCACTCCAGCGCTGTTAGTGCACCACAATCTCAAGGGATTGGTGTTGGATGTGGATGAGACGCTGGTGCCCTTTAGCATGGCTCAAACTTCGCCTGAGCTACGACAATGGGTTGAGCAGATTCGTCCGGAAGTGGCATTGTGGTTAGTTAGCAATAACCTCAGCCAGTACCGCATCAGCCGGATTGCCGAATCGCTGGATTTGCCTTACATCTTAGGGGCACGGAAACCCTCTCGGCGCAAATTGCGTCAAGCCGTAACAGCAATGAATATTCCAGTAGAGCAGGTGGCGATGGTGGGCGATCGCCTGTTTACCGATGTTTTGGCTGGTAATCGGTTGGGCATGTTCACAATTTTGGTGGAACCGATGGTAGACCCCACCCAGCTCGATCGCCGCTCTCGTTGGCGCGATCTAGAAGTATGGATATCGCGGCAATTGGGTGCACAACTTACCCCAAGGGAGCGCTCCTCCTAGAGAGATTGCGATTTGTGAACTTGTGTAATAAAACAGAATTTAGGTTGACGTAGCGTCGCACAGTCATACAAAACGCAAGGATTATAAAGAAAACATTAAAACAAACAGGAATTCTTGATTTCTGTGCGACATTATCAACATATAAATGGGGTTCAAAATTTTACAAACCCTAGGGTTTAAATCCTGTAAATAGTGTGTGAAGCGCCAGCCTGTATGGGTTGGCGCTTTGCAGTTGTATAGCTTTGCAGTTGTATAGTGGTTTGGTACTCAATGCATGATGGTTGGTAAGGGAGCTAACCTCCACACCAGACATTATGGGGGGCTGAAGGATTGCCAGTGATTTATGTCAAAACGCTTAGTCATCAAAATTGGTACATCCAGCCTGACGCAGCCTCAAACCGGGCACTTAGCTATTTCTACGATCGCCGCACTCGTAGAAACCTTGAGTCGATTGCGTCACCAAGGCTTAGAAGTGGTGCTAGTTTCCTCTGGGGCAGTCGGAGTGGGTTGTGCTCGATTAGGACTGACGGAGCGCCCGCGTAGTATCTCCATGAAGCAAGCCGTGGCGGCGGTGGGGCAGGGGCGGCTGATGCGGGTCTACGACGATCTGTTTACCTCCATGCAACAACCGATCGCCCAAGTGCTGCTAACACGAGGTGATCTGGTGCAACGCAGTCGCTATGTCAATGCCTACCGTACCTTTCGGCAGTTGCTGAAGCTGGGAGTGATTCCCATCGTCAATGAGAACGACACGTTGGCGATCGAGGAGTTGAAATTTGGCGATAATGACACCCTATCTGCCTTAGTTGCCAGTTTGATCGAAGCGGATTGGTTGTTTCTGCTGACGGATGTCGATCGCCTCTATTCGGCAGATCCTCGCTTCCATGCCGATGCCCAGCCGATCTCATTCATTGAAAAATCGATGCCCTAGAAGCCCTCCAAATCAACGTGGGCGATCGCGGTTCTGCTTGGGGAACGGGAGGCATGGTCACCAAAATTGCCGCTGCCCGCATCGCCACCACAGCCGGAGTGCGCACAGTGATTACGGAAGGTCGATCGCCCTGTAATATCGAACGAATTTTGCAAGGAGAACCCCTAGGAACCCAATTTGAGCCGCAGCCGCGATCGTTTAATGCCCGCAAACGCTGGATAGTCCACGGATTGGTGGCAGCGGGCAAGTTGTATCTAGACGCCGGGGCAGTCAAAGCGATTTGTCAACTGGGGCGATCGCTGCTGGCGGCGGGCATCGTCGAGGTCGAGGGCGAGTTTCAAAGCCAGGATGCCGTACAATTGTGCGACACAACCGGACAAGAAATTGCCCGTGGCATTGTCAACTACAACAGCACCGAGTTACAAAAAATCCTGGGTGCCCGCTCCGACGAAATCCCTCAAATTTTGGGATATGTTGGGGAAGAAACAGTGATCCACCGCGATAATTTAGTCCTAAGCCAAACTTGATTGGTTTTTCTGTCCTTCGTTCTCCGTCTCAGCCCATGCATCACCCCTAACACCTCTACAAAAGCCTTCAACCATCTGGATAGCATTACTGTTCTCTTTGTCACTGTACTGCTGATCTCCAATGTGGCATCTACTAAGATTGTCGCGTTTGGACCACTAACCTTTGATGGCGGGACAATTTTGTTTCCCCTCAGCTACATTTTTGGGGATATTCTAACGGAAGTATACGGCTATGCCCGCTCTCGAAAAGTGATTTGGTTGGGCTTTGCGGCGGCGCTACTGATGTCGCTGACCTTCATTGCGGTTGGCGCACTGCCCCCTGCGGCGGATTGGCAATATCAGACCGCCTACGAACAGATTCTCGGACTAACGCCCAGAATTGTGATTGCTAGCTTGATTGCCTATTTTGCTGGGGAGTTCACCAATTCTTTTATTCTTGCCAAGCTAAAGCTTTTGACCCAGGGAAAGCAGTTGTGGATGCGCACGATCGGCTCGACGTTAATTGGTCAATTAATTGACACCGGGTTGTTTATTCTGATTGCCTTTACAGGGGTGTTTCCAGGTAGTTTGTTGTGGACGCTGATCGTGTCTAACTATGTGTTTAAGTGTGGAGTAGAAGTTCTTTTTACTCCAATCACTTACTGGATTACGGGTTGGTTGAAACAACAGGAGCGGGAAGATTATTACGACGCAGGGACGAATTTCAATCCGTTCCATTTGCCTGGGGCAAACCATTGAGAGAAAGGATGAGGGATGAAGGTGGAAGACAGGAAAAGGGTTGATGGTCGGGGCGATCGCTCAATTGGCTCATGCTATTAGGGGATGAAAATTGCGGTTAGTTGTATAAAACTAAACATATAAATAAAAACCTTGCTCCTCAAGTCAAACTGTCAATCCAATGCCAGTTGTGCTCTGGGTGGATTGCTAAGCTTGAGGCATGATTCGGCAGGCTGAATATCAGCAATTTGGGTGTGACTTATTACTGAGGTCAACATGGAAATCGGCGTACCAAAAGAGATTAAGGATCAGGAGTTTCGAGTTGGGCTAATGCCCGATAGCGTCAGAGCGTTGTGTGAAAGTGGTCACTCTGTCTTTGTAGAAACCCAGGCTGGCGTTGGGGCAGGGTTTAGCGACCAAGATTACACTGCCGCAGGTGCCACGATCGTCGATGGGGCAGCCGCCGCGTGGAATCGGGAATTGGTGATTAAAGTCAAGGAACCGCTGCCACCGGAATATGACCTAATGCAGAAAGGGCAGTTGCTATTTACTTACCTCCACCTGGCTGCCGATCGCGGACTAACGGAGCAGTTGATCAGCAGCGGAGTCACGGCGATCGCCTACGAATCGGTGGAGTTGCCCAACCGCTCTCTGCCGCTACTCACCCCCATGAGCATCATTGCCGGACGGTTGGCGGTGCAGTTTGGCGCTCGGTTTTTGGAACGACAACAGGGTGGACGCGGGGTATTGCTGGGAGGAGTACCCGGTGTCCGTCCCGGCAAAGTCGTGATTTTGGGCGGTGGAGTGGTGGGGACTGAAGCCGCCAAGATGGCGGTGGGGTTGGGCGCACGGGTACAAATTTTTGATATCAGCTTGGAGCGTCTAGCTTACCTGGAAACCCTGTTTGGTTCACGCGTTGAGTTGCTCTACAGCACGGCTCCCCAAATCGAAGCCGCTGTCCCCGATGCGGATCTCCTGGTGGGTGCGGTACTAGTTCCTGGACGGAAGGCTCCGATTTTAGTAGGGCGATCGCTGGTGGAACAAATGCGTCCCGGTTCAGTACTAGTAGACGTGGCAGTCGATCAAGGCGGCTGCATCGAAACCCTGCATCCTACGTCCCACACAAACCCCACCTACATCGAAGCAGGCGTGGTACACTACGGCGTGCCTAATATGCCAGGAGCGGTTCCCTGGACAGCAACCCAAGCCTTAAACAATAGTACCTTGCCCTACGTAGGGAAGTTGGCAAACTATGGAGTGAAGGCACTCGAATTAGATGCCTCCTTGGGCAAGGGGTTAAATGTGCAAAATCACGAGTTGGTCCATCCTGCCGTACAACAGGTCTTTCCCGATCTGAGTCATTGATGGCTGATTATTTTTTCCCATACCCCATGCCCCCACCTGGTAAAGTCGATCGCCAACGAGAACACCAAGCCAATGAGCGTACCTTTTTGGCTTGGTTGCGCACGTCGATCGCTCTAATTAGCTTTGGCTTTGCCATTGCTCGATTTGGTATTTTCCTGCGGCAGTTAGATCAAACCCTGACCCAGCAGCCCAATCAGTCGGGGTCTTTGTTCAGTTCAGAAAGCCTTGGTATTTCCCTAGTCATGTTTGGGGTATTTCTGATTGCCATGGCAGCGTGGCGTTACAGGGCAGTGTTTCGGCAGATTGAGCAGGGCGATTACCAACCCAACTCGGTGATCATTTGGGTGGTGACGGCGATCGCCATGACCTTGGGACTGCTGAGTATCCCCCTCCTAATTTGGCGCGGTGGACAACCCTCCACGGCTCCAGATGCCCAGGCTGTTCCACCATCCTTAGGGCAATCAGAGGCGATCGGGTGATTCGCCTCCCTCGCAACCTCAAATCCGACAACGGCTCCGTAGATCAGCCGCTTTTTGATAGAGCCAATCCGGCACTCCCAAGCTTGCCCCCTGATACAACCGCTCAAACTCCCGTTGGAAATGGGCAGCGACGGTAGCGTTGTCGATCACTAATAGGTTTTCGTCGTTGCCATTGTTGGCGGCAGCGCTCCAGTTTTGTGAACCACTGATGACAATGTGTTGATCGACAATGGCAAATTTGTGGTGGAGGAGATCGCCCTCAGCAAGCTGGGGGGTGCCGACGGTGGCGATCGCCCCTGTCCAGGGCTGATTGCCTTCCTCAACCCGACACTCTTTGCTAGGCAAGGTCATGCCTAGCATGTCGAGTGCCTCGCTGTAGTCTCGGTAGATAAAGCTGGGATCAATTAAGGCACGAATCCGTACTCCCTGCTGATGGCGCATTGCCAAAATATTGCTCAGCCACTGTTCAGAGAAAACAAATAACGCCATGTCCACACTGCGACTGGCTCGATCGAGGGTTGTCCCAATCAATCCGTTGACGCTTTCATACCAGGACTGGGCGCTTGACGTGGGAGAAAATTGCACAGTAATGGTGGAACCCGGCGCTAGGGCAATTTGCTGGGGAGGACGGTAGCGCTTCTGCAACCCAAAATGATGAGTGGGGGAAGTCCCTACGCCGTTTCCCCACATCTCTGCAAATTCCTGTTCAAACACCTGAGCAAGGGCAGGACTGGTAATTTTCAGCAGATGATTGGCGTTGCCAGTGCTTTGGGTGGAGAGGAAATCCCCATGGACTTCGCTGATGGAGTAATTTACCGAACCACTCAGGACCACTTGTTTATCAACCACAACAAACTTGTGATGCATTAGGCTACTGCCCTTGGAGCCATCGGCGGTGTCATCAATTAGTGGAACTCCCGCCTGTTGCAGGATGAAGATGGAGTCAAATGTTTGAGCCTCTGATGGTTCTAGTTGTCCATTCTGATTAGTATCTGCCAATTGCAGAAATTCCAAATATTTCGTCCGATCGCGCTCCTCCATCGCTGCTAGCATTTGAGGTGTGATGCTGCTCCACGGCTGGCTGTAGTCATGTTCAAGAATCACTCGTACTGCGACCCCTGCTTGATGGCGATCGCGCAATGCCAGCGCCACACGGGGCAAATGCAATTCGTGAATGGCAATGTCAATCGACGATCGCGCTGATTGAATCGTGTCCACAATTACCTCTTCCAAGTCATCCCCCCATCGCTCTTGCTGACGGTAGGGTTCTCGATAAACCGCCGCTTGCGAGTGATTGAAATAAACCTGAATCATCGAGTCTTGAGGTAATGGCTCTAGAATTGGGGCAAGGGCGCTGCTGCGCTGCCAAATACTAAACCCTGCTACCAGCAACACTCCTAGTAGAAAAATAATCCTAATCGCCACCCGGTTGATCTAAAACGGTACCCCATGGTTATGCCCCAAATTTACCTCCTAGTAATTCCCCAAGGGGTGTGGGAGTTATCAAGACCAGTTGATTGCTACGTTGCGTCTGGCTGGTGGGTGGGGAAGTAAGCAAAACGTGAGGGGCAAAAAGTCAGGGGGTTAGAGTATCTCGCGAATGCTAGTTTATGCCAAGATTTAGGAGAGATAGGCAAGCCACCGAGCTTGACTCGCCTACCACGCATTCACCCCTATCTTCAAACTGTCTCAGTATTGATCAATGGAAACCACTGGGGAATACGATTGTGCTTACTGCGGTGAGTCAAATCTCACCTTTATTGACATCAGCGGTGGCATGCACCAATCCTATATAGAAGATTGTCAAATCTGTTGTCGTCCAAACGTACTCTACATTCAGATAGATGAAGATACGATGGAAATTGCCATTGCTAGTGAATACGAGGGGTAAAGTAGATAAATGCCCTAATTTTGCTTACCTTGGTCTTGAGTATCACGATCTTTTTTGTAGAGTTTGTGATTTATGTTCCTCAAACGTTAGCCAGTCTCTTGCATCCTCCACTGTGGCTTGGTGTAACCGTGCTCGTTCTGGTCTTTTCCTGGTGTATGGGAAAGTAAAGCTGAGCAAGTTGGGTGCGCTGTTGGTAGATAGGACAGCACAAAGGGTACAGGGTTATTGTTCTCAATAGCAACAGCAACCAACCAGCTTGACCAGAGCAGCAATGGAACAATTACACTCAACCCTGAAAATTTTGTTGGTTGAACCCAACTTTATTAGTCAAAGAGCCATACTAAAGCACCTTAGCATTTTAGGATTTGATGCAGACGTAGCTACCAATGTCCAGCAAGCGATCGATCGAGCTACTCAGAAAAATTATGATTTGGTGTTGCTGGGGGATGAGGCTTGGGTGAGCTTGGGTGAGCAGATTGTTGCAACGATTCGCCGCTTTGATCGCGATCGCTTTCGCCGGACAGTAATCATTGCTATGGTAAGCAACCCATTTCCCCATGTTCACACCAAAGAAATGGCAACTAGCATAGATGATTTTCTATCCATTCCCCTCCAATATACTGACCTGGAAATGATGCTCCAGTGGTGGGGTAGGTTTGTCTTATCGGTTCAACAATTCAATGATTTTGAGGGTTTGGATTTTCCTCTACCAATTGTGGAGACCCTACTTCCAGCTTTGCCAATGAATCAGCACATTGACTGGATTTACATCCGTCAACTGGCAGATGGCAATGGTGAGTTTGCCCTGGAGTTGTTGACATTATTTGTGGAAGACAGCTTAAAGCAGTTGAAGATTTTAGAAGAAGCGATCCTCACCAATAACCTGCTGCAAATGGAGCAGGTAGCTCACTACCTCAAGGGAGCAAGTGCCAATGTGGGCGCGATCGCCATGCAAACTGTTGCAGAGAAACTGGAGCATCAAGCGCGTTATCACCGGATGCAAGACCCATCCCATCTGCTGCAAGAGTTAAATCAATCACTGCTATGGATACAGCGCTACATTAAAGTACAACAGTCCTAATTCCTGTTATTTTGACTTCAATTAGCTCTTAGGATAATCCTTTACAATCAGCAAACAATTACGGTCATCGGTTGTACGAACGTAATCGACTCGATCCGCCATTCGTTTAATTAACTTTAGTCCTCGTCCACCCTCCGCTTCTCTGTCCATTTCAGTTGGTAAGGTTTCTAGCACGTGCTTCAGATCAAACACCGAACCAAAATCCCAGATGCGAATCTCCAACGACTGACTCCGCACCGTCACCTCAATCTCAACGGGGGTTTCGACAGGTTTGCCTCGATGGGCGTGGCGCACAGCATTTGTAAACCCCTCCGCCAGCGCCAACTGACATTGCAGCCAGATGGGACGAGGCATGGCAGGGGAATTGAACTGGTCAAACCACTCCAGAACGTGAGCCAACTCATCCAAATTAGTATTAACTTGAATCTGTGCTTGCTGAAGGAATTTCAACGGGTAAAAGTCCTCTGATTGAAATGCGAACAGAGACAGTTCCTTTAAACCGAAACCTGAAGTAATTAAAGTAGTACAGGGCTTGTTAAAGCCACTCACTCAGCTTAAGACTCAGATTCTAAATCTATTTTAGTTTTCCTATGGCAAAAATTTTGGTGATTGACGACGATCCGGCGATTCGATTGGTGCTCAAAAAAGCTTTACAAGCTCAAGGGTATGAAGTAGCACTGGCGGTCAATGGAAAAGATGGAATCACACAAACCCAAGAAATTCGCCCAAATTTAATTATCTGTGATTGGATTATGCCATTGGTGGATGGGTTAGAAGTCTGTCGTCATATTAAAGAAAACCCAGAGTTAGCCACGATTTTTTTTATTTTATTAACCTCCCGTGATGCCCTAGAAGATCGGATTCGAGGATTGGATACAGGAGCAGATGATTTTTTGGGCAAGCCCGTGGAAATTGGAGAGCTACAAGCACGAGTCAGAGCCGGGCTAAGACTTCATCAGCTCAGTCGAGATTTGCAGATGCAAAAACAACTGTTAGAAGCAGAACTCGCCGAAGCAGCAACCTACGTACGATCGCTCCTCCCGGCTCCATTAACTGGACAGCTAAGAGCCAATTCTTGCTTTATTCCATCTCGTCAGCTTGGAGGAGACTGTTTTGACTATTACTGGTTAGACCCTGACTATTTAGTGATTTATCTATTAGATGTTTCAGGGCATGGGTTGGGTGCCGCATTGCCTTCTATTTCAATTTTAAATTTGCTGCGATCGCAATCGTTGCCAGATGTAAATTTCTACCAACCCCACGATGTGCTACGGGCACTGAATGAAACGTTTCAAATGAACAATCAAAACGAAAAGTACTTTACGATCTGGTATGGCATTTACAACCATTCTAGGCGGCAGCTTACCTATGGCAGTGCCGGACATCCGCCAGCCATTTTAGTAACACCAACCAATAACGGAACAGCGGTGAGCCGATTGAGGACCCCAGGAGTACCCATTGGAATGCTCACCGATGTTACATTTGTCAGCCACCGCCAAGATATTCCCCCTGGCAGCAAGCTCTATATTTTTAGCGATGGCATCTACGATTTCAACCAGTGCAACAGTGCTCCCTGGGGGTTAGAACCGTTCATCGATCTCCTGGCATCGATTCATGAGCCTCTGAGTTTCGATCGCATCTTGGAGGCAATTCACGCTACATGTGGCGTGATAACCTTTGAAGATGACGTGTCACTGCTACAGTTAGAGTTTGAATAGTACCTATCAACTCATGGGCACGTCCAAGTTAATGTCGAAACGCAGTTCGCTCAAACAGGGTACGGTTTTCGTAAATCTCAAATACTTTGTCCATGCTGGTCAGCTCGAACAAAATCCGCACTTGATCGTTGAGTGAACAGACACATAGTCTTCCGCCTGCCAAGCGCACATCCTTTAGGGCAGAGACCAAACCTCCTAGTCCTGAACTGTCCATAAAGGTGATGCCGCTGAGGTCGATCAAAATAATATCTGCTCCGTTGCCCATTGTTTCGTTAACTTGTGCTCGAAGTTGTCCTGCTTTGGTGCCGTCTAAAATGCCCACAGGTTCAACCACCTTTATCGTCGAATCTAGCATCATGGTGTCCATAGTATTGCCCTAAAGTAAGTTAACAACAGTGGTCTTTGGAGTTCAACTAGTACCAACGCAAAATTGGAACAATTTGGTCTGCGATGCCCCTGCCATGTCCAGGCTTGGGCAGATGCAACTGCCTAGATCTACATCAACGCCTGAATTTAAAATGCGCCGCTATTTTTGTTGAAGACGAGCCAAATGGTTTTGAAGATCAACTGAAGGTCATATTTCAGGCTCCAATTGCGCTGGTAGCGGAGATCAAGTCGGATCACTTCTTCAAAGGATTTGACGTCGATCGCCCATATACTTGCCATTCACCCGTCATGCCTGGTTTAACATCTAGCCGCTGCCACTCTGGCACTTCGTAGATTTCTACCTCATCGGGTGTGGGAGGGCGAGTGCCCACCAAGCTCATTTCTCCTCGCAGGACATTCCAAAATTGAGGCAGCTCATCTAGGCTGGTGCGCCGCAGAAATCTCCCCACCTTTGTGATGCGGGGGTCGTTGGAATTTTTAAAGATGGCGCCTTCCACCTCGTTTTTGACCAGGTGCTTGAGTTGACTGGCATTGGGCACCATCGATCGCAGCTTCCACAGACGAAACTGCTTCCCCATCCACCCACAGCGGGTTTGACTAAAGAAGATGGGTCCAGGAGAATCGAGTCGAATGGCGATCGCCAAAGGGACGATTAATACTCCTGTAATTGCCAATCCCACCAGTGCCCCCGCGATATCAATCAATCGCTTGACTTTAGATTGCACTGAAGGATGACTGGTGGTGTGTTGAGCTGGCTTAGTGGGCATCACCGTCGCAGAAATGCCCTTGGTGTTTTGATCGACAATAAACACTTGGTCTAGCCCTGTTAGGGACAATACCAGCTCAATCTGGGCGCAGAGGCTCCACAAAACCAACTCAGCGCCCTGAGCGAGGGCAATCTTGCGACAACTGACCAAGGCTCCCACCCCGCTGCTGTCGATGAAGCGAGTTTGGCTAAAATCTAACACAACCCGAGTTGGCGCTAGATGAGCCTGGCAAAGTTGCTGGAAAACTTCTTTAAACGCCACTGCTTCAGACACAGTGAAAACGGGCGTGAGACGGACAAGACAAGTCCGATTCAGCGTTGTTACTTCAAATTGGGGTTTGGCAGAGATGTCAATCATAGCTCTCTAGGCGTAGAGGGATTAGGTGAAGATTGAAACCATCCGACTAAATCCTTGGCTAGGTTCTAGACGAGGCAGGAGAGCGATCGACTTGAATGGGAACATTCGATCGGTAGGGAGATGCGATGAACCGAACAAGATCTCCTGGAGACCAAGCGACGGGTACACCGCTCTGGGCTAAAGTAGCCGCTAGATTAATTTGACAAGCCCCCTCACATTCTCCTAATTCTGGACTTCGAGGCACCAGAATATAGGTGGCAGAACTTTCTTCTAACAAACTTGTAATGTCGTGACCACAGTGAGTGATGATGAGTCGAGCGTTATGTAGCAACCCTCGAAGTTTCTCATGGGATAGGGTAGGGTAGGCAACGACTCCAGAGGGCAAGGTGGTTCCCTGCCCACAGTGCACCACAATCTCTTCATCTTTAGGGAAGAACTCTCGCTTTAGAAGAAGCTCCACCCATTGCATTAGGCGATCGAAGGCGCGTGATTCAGTACCTACACTAATTAAAATCATTGCGGTATGAGTACTTAGAACTCAGGAAAAGTTTATCGGAGGACTGTATGGATACCCTGCGAAAATACACCCAACTAATCCTGTGGTAGACCAAATTACTCCTCTAGATTAAGTAGTTTTAGGTGGCAAAAGGGCGGCTTTATATAATCTTCAAGCGTTTCTTCATCGAGTTGAGTCTGTTTTGAAGCGCAAAATTCTATTCACAAGTCACCGCCTCAAGCCTTGAACGCAATTGTTAGTTGAAGCGATCGCCCTTACAGTATGAACTAACATGATAGAGCGCTATCCCTACCGCAATGAACCCTATCAATCAATTGTTGCTGTTTATACTGATTACCAGGAGTTGTGATGCGCCAATCTATACTGCTCCAGCTAGTCACCCTTTGCCTGGTTAGCATCACTTGGCTACTAACAAGCTGTAGTGGCTTTGCAGACAGACAGACTTCTGTAGTAGAACCCCGTGTAACTGTCTCTACTTCTGCCATCCCTGCGGCACTTCTAACACAGGCTCAAACCCTGCTTCATCAAGAAACAGGCATTCCTCAAGAGCAGATGCAATTACAAGCCTCAGAAGCAGTGGAATGGAGCGATGCTTGTTTGGGAGTTGTTCAACCCGATCGCCTCTGTGCCCAAGTAATTACACCAGGTTATCGCCTTGTTATGACCACGCCCCAGGGAGAATACGTGGTTCATAGCGATCGCACCGGCAATGCCATGCAGATCGCTCAATCGCCTTGAGAAGGAACCAACACGGGGGAAGTTGGTGCGGCTTGAGATAAAATCGATGGACGTAGTGCCAGGTAAAGTGCAGCACCAACCAATGGCACGCACGAAATTACCCAGAGCAGATCACGTTGATGTAGCCCTCGACGCTGGCGATCGTTGGGGAGTAGGGTGGGAAATAGCAAGCAGAGCAGACAGAAATCTAAGCTCATGACGTGAATAAATCGGCTGCTTTGCCATTGCTGCACAAAGTCCGCCCAGTTCCCCGCCGTCAATCCATACACCAGCAACCCGATCGATCCCAAGGTGAGGGCGATGCCGTTCCATCGAGAATCTAGCCATTTGAGCAGCCAATTCTTTTCGCCAACGAAGGTTGGATTGGGTCGCCGCAGCGCTAGGTAGGGCAGGATGGCAAACGCTCCCACCGCAAACGATCCCACTACAAAAATCCATGCAGGAGTTTTTTGACCCCGACCATCTAGGAGCAGCACCGAGCTATAGATCATAGGGAAAACTCCCATGATGTTGAACAGGGCGATCACCAGCGGATTAATACCGTCCCAGCGCCCGGTGGACAACTCTGTAATCAGGTCGATCGTATCTGGATCATTGGGCGGGGCAAGCAAGCTGGCATAGGCAATAAACCCAATCCACAGGAGCCAAAAACCAATTTTTCCAATCATGCTTAACCGTCCCAATTTTGCTCTAAGAGTTATTGCAAACTATTAAAAGATATCTCATACGATTGCTTGCAGAAAAATCATACTAATTGCGTAGTTGTTCGTCTGGCAATCCTTTGAGCGATCGCCTCTACTCATTTAGACAAATTAACATTGATTAGGATTTGCCCTCGATCGTCCTATTTTTGCGACAATCAAACACAGTCTTGAGGTTTAGCGGGTGGATAGAGGTTTAGCAATTTAGCTAACAGCCAATCGCCCATAGCTCATACCTACCCCTCACTGTACGGAGAATCCCCGTTATGAAATTGGCTTACTGGATGTATGCCGGACCTGCTCACATTGGAACACTGCGGATTGCCAGTTCCTTCAAAAACGTCCATGCCATTATGCACGCGCCCTTGGGAGATGATTACTTCAACGTCATGCGATCGATGTTGGAACGAGAGCGCGACTTTACACCTGTAACCACGAGTGTGGTCGATCGCAACGTACTAGCACGGGGTTCTCAAGAAAAAGTGGTGGATAATATCACCCGCAAGGATCAAGAAGAGCATCCCGATCTAATTGTGCTGACGCCCACCTGCACCTCCAGCATTTTGCAGGAAGATTTGCAGAATTTTGTCGATCGCGCTCAACTAGAATCCAAAGGGGATGTGCTGTTGGCGGATGTGAATCACTACCGAGCCAATGAGTTGCAGGCAGCCGATCGGACGTTGCAGCAGATCGTGCAGTACTACATCGAAAAAGCCCGTCGTAGAGACGAATTGGTTTCCGGCAAGACCGAGCACCCATCTGTCAATATCATCGGCACAACGACCCTCGGCTTTCACAATCAGCATGACTGCCGCGAGTTAAAGCAACTGATGGCGGAGTTGGGGATTGAGGTGAATGCGATCGTTCCCGAAGGCGCAACTGTTCACCAACTCAAAACCCTCTCCCGTGCCTGGTTCAACCTAGTGCCCTACCGCGAGATCGGCTTGATGACGGCTCGCTATCTAGAGCAAGAATTTGGCACGCCCTACGTAGACATTACCCCGATGGGTGTGGTGGAGACGGCTCGATGCCTGAGAGCGATTCAAAGAATTCTCAACGATCAAGGAGCCGCCGTTGATTACGAAGCATTCATTGATGAGCAAACGCTGCACGTTTCCCAAGCGGCTTGGTTTTCCCGATCGATCGACTGCCAAAACCTAACGGGTAAAAAAGCGGTCGTGTTTGGCGACAACACCCACGCCGCTGCCATCACCAAGATCTTGGCACGGGAAATGGGCATTCATGTTGTCTGGGCAGGAACCTACTGTAAGTACGATGCCGATTGGTTTCGGGAGCAGGTGAGTGAGTATTGCGATGAAGTGATCATTAGTGAAGACAATGGGGCGATCGGCGATGCCATTGCCCGTGTGGAACCCTCCGCCATCTTTGGCACGCAGATGGAGCGTCACGTCGGCAAGCGGCTGAATATTCCCTGTGGCGTGATTGCCGCTCCGATTCACATCCAAAATTTTCCGATCGGCTACAAACCTTTCCTGGGTTACGAGGGCAGCAACCAGATCGTAGACCTAATCTACAACTCCTTCACGCTAGGCATGGAGGATCACTTGCTGGAAATCTTCGGTGGACACGACACCAAGGAAGTGATCACCAAGGGCATCTCTGCCGATTCTGATTTGAACTGGACAAAAGAAGCTCAAGCCGAACTCAACAAAGTTCCCGGCTTCGTCCGCGGCAAGGTCAAGCGCAACACGGAGAAATTTGCCCGCGATCGCGGCTTCAACGAAATCTCCCTAGAGGTGATGTACGCTGCCAAAGAAGCGGTAGGAGCGTAAGGAAGAAGGAAGAAGGAAG